>JBILLY010000935.1:0-2542 GCA_044375835.1 Opitutaceae bacterium | reverse complement strand
CAGCCCAATCCGCTGCAACGACGGCTACTACCACCGCGACTACGGCTGCAACGACCGCCACTGCCGCGAGCACGACTGCTGCGACGGCGGCAACAACGGCTACCACCGCAGCTAGCACTGCGACGACTGCTGCAAGCACCGCGACGACCGCTGCAAGCACTGCTTCTACCGCGACCCAGGGTGTCACCCCTGTTCCGATCCCGACTGTTACCCCGCCGAATACACCGATCGTCAGCGGGACCTGATCTTGGGGTATTCCATTTGATTTCACAAAGGCCGGCCTAATTGGGCCGGCCTTTTTTACAGAAAGGTTCCCTGTTTGGCCTCGCTCCGGCCTCGGGCGGACTCCTCCGGTGTCGTATTGAGATGACGCGGCGGCTTTGTCGCCTTGGCGGCAACCGCCGTTTCACGGTCAGCGACGATGCGGTCGCAGATCTGATGGATGTGCATCCGGAGCCACTGGGCCGTGCTGCTCTTGGCCGTATAGTCGGCCGGTCCATAACCGTGGATCCGGCCGGATTGCAGGAGTCGATCATTCTGCTCGAACTCGGCGGGCTTGTCGGGGTTGTAGACGGCGTAGGCGCGGCCGCCTCCGGTTTTGACGACCGAGAAACTCGGCACGTCGCTCGGGCCGTCGGCGATATAGATCATGTTCTGCAAGGGGACACGGCGATCCTCCGCGGCCATCATCGAGTTCACGTCGATCGCCTTGTTGCGATTGGTGCCTTTGTTGATCTCGAAGATCGCCCGGGTCTTGGTCGTGTTGTCGATGACCATGCCGATCTGGGCGATCTCGGATTTCTCCTCGAGGGAGAATTCCCGCTGCTTGAGGAAGCCGGGCTGGAGCGGGTTCTCGACAAACTCGCAGGCCCAGACGCCGTCGACGAATTTGGCGATCGTGCTGCCCCGCACCATCGGCGCGATGCCGGTGCTGACAATGTAATGCTCGAGCGAGATCTCGTGTTCGACGTATTTGGGTTTCTCGCGGACGAAGTCCTTGGCCCGCTCGAAAAAGTCGGGCAGCCCGGGATAGAACGAGATCTGCGCGCCGCACTCGTGGAGTATCTGGTTGCTGAGTCCGGACATCACGCCGGCCCGCACGTAGGTGAGCAGGTGGTTCAGGTAGCCGAGTTCGCCCGCCAGATGATATCCGCGTTTCCGATACTGCTCGGTCAGGGCATTGGTTTCCGCCCAGAACGTGGCTTCGTCCACCCCGTAGCGCCGGAACAACGGGGTCTGCATGTAATCCGGGATCAGGGTTTTGTCGAAATCCCAGATGCAAGCGATCGTGTTTTGGGTGAAAAGGGTGGTGGCCATGTGGAGCGCTTCGCATCACGCGGTGGTTGCACCGCGGCGGAATCCGGGAAACAAGACGGTGATCGCTTCGCCCGCGCAATTCGCAAATAAGCCCACCACCCACCGCATGGATCAACTGCCGGATATCGCACCGTTCCTCCGTCGCCACGAAGAGCTGGGGGCGCAGATGGCCGAGGCGAGTTTCTATTCCAACTCGCGGCGTGCGGCGGAGACGACGCGGGAACACCAGCGACTCGGGGAGCTGCTGGCCGACCACGCGCGGTTCGCGAAAGTCGCCGTCGACCTCCGCGAAGCCGAGGACCTGCTGAAGGATCCGGCGGGGGATCCGGGCTTGAAGGAGTTGGCGGCGGCGGAAATCGCCGACCTGCGCGCCGCGGAGACGGATCTGCACCGGCGGATCCTGATCGCGATGATCCCCCCGGAGCCGACGGACTCGCGCAACACCGTGATGGAAATCCGCGCCGGCACCGGGGGGGACGAGGCGAGCCTGTTCGCGGCCGAGTTGTTCCGCGTGTATTCGAAATACGCCGACGACCGGGGCTGGAAGATCCAACCGATGGGCAGCTCGCTTTCCGAGCGCGGCGGTTTCAAGGAAGTCATTTTTCTCGTGACCGGGACGGACGTCTACAAGCAGTTGAAATTCGAAAGCGGCGTGCATCGGGTGCAACGTGTGCCGGTCACCGAGGCCAACGGGCGAATCCACACCTCGACGGTGACGGTCGCGGTCCTGCCAGAAGCGGAGGAAGTCGATGTGGAGATCGACCCGCAGGAGCTGGAAATCACGGTGCAGCGGGCCAGCGGGCCGGGCGGCCAAGGGGTCAACACGACCGATTCCGCGGTCCGCATCATCCACAAGCCGACGGGGATGATCGTCTTCTGCGCGGACGGCCGATCCCAGCAGAAGAACAAGGCGAGCGCGCTGGCGGTGCTGCGCTCCCGCTTGTTGAAGCTGAAAGAAGAGGAGGAGCGCTCGAAATACGCGGGGATGCGGCGCAGCCAGATCGGCTCCGGCGATCGCAGCGAGCGTATCCGCACCTACAATTTCCCGCAGAATCGTCTGACGGATCACCGCATCGGCCTGACGCTCTACAGCCTGCCGCAGATCATGGAAGGGCGCATCGATCCGGTGCTCGAAGCTCTCCAGAAGGCCGACTACGAGGCCAAGGTCGCGGCTTTGACCGGTCATGTCTTCGCGCCCGCCGCGCGCCATTCGGGCGATGACGAC
>JBILLY010000467.1:0-4459 GCA_044375835.1 Opitutaceae bacterium | reverse complement strand
TCCCGCGCCGCGCTGCCCGCCCCGGCCGCCGCCTTCCTCGAACAACACTGCGCCGGCTGCCACAACGACATCGACAAGAAGGGCAACCTCGACCTCGAGGCCCTCGCCTTCGACCTCACGCGCCGCCCCGACTACGAGCGCTGGGTCCGCCTCCACGACCGCATCGCCGCCGGCGAGATGCCGCCCGCCGAGAAACCCCGCCCCGATCCGTCCGCCGTCGCCGCCTTCCTCGGCGAACTCGCACCCGCCCTCACCGCCGCCGACCGCACCCGCGCCACCGCCGAAGGCCGCGCCGTCCGCCGCCGTCTCAACGGCTACGAATACGAAAACGCCCTCCGCGATCTCCTCTCCGCCCCCTGGCTCCAGCTCCGCGGCCAATTCCCCGAGGACGGCGAGGCCCACCGCTACAACAAAATCGGCGATGCCCTCGACGTCTCCCACGTCCACCTCACCCGCTACATGGCCGCCGCCGACTACGCCCTCCGCCAGGTCCTGAGCGTGCGCCTCGAACAACCGCCCACCGCCGTCGTCCGCCACTACGCCCGCGACCAGCGCACCCTCACCGGCAAGTTCACGCCCAACCCGTTCAACAGCTCCCCCGACCGCATGACGTATCCGGTGATCGGACACACCACCGCCCAGCGCGACGTCCGCCTCCTCGAGGCCCCGCTCACCGTCGGCGCCGCCGACCCCGCCCTCCGCGACCAGGAAGCCGTCGGCTGGGTCTCCAGCAACTACGTCACCGGCTTCACCTACCGCTGGGACGGCTTCCGCGCCCCCGTCGCCGGCCGTTATCGCGTGCGCTTCAGCGGCTACACCCTCTGGGCCGCCCCCGGCGGCGTCACCAAGAGCTTCGCCCACAGCTCCGACAAGGTCGGCAAACTCCGCCCGCCCAACCGCAACACCCCCGACTACGACCGCCTCTCCCCCGGCCGCACCGTCGAGCCCATCACCGTCTACACCCGCAACGGCGTCATGAACCGCCGCGTCGGCGCCTTCGACCTCACCCCCGAACCCGCCGTCCACGACCTGGGCGAGGTCTGGCTCCTCGCCAACGAAACCCTCGTCCCCGACGCCTCCCGCTTCTACCGCTCCCGCCCCAGCAATTTCGTCAACCCGCTCATGACACCCGACGGCGCCCCGAGCGTCGCCTTCCGCTGGATGGAGATCGAGGGCCCGCTCTACGACGCCGCCACCGCCGCCGGTTACGCCCTCCTCTTCGGCGATCTCCCGCTCCGCCGCCTCAAGGCCGGCACCCCCGGCGTCACCGTCCCCGTCGTCGACCGCGTCGACCGCCGCGAGGGCGGCCTCAACGCCGGCCAGCGCGTCCAGGACCTCGCCGAGGTCACGGTCGAAGTCGTATCCACCGATCCCCGACGCGACGCCGCCCGCCTCATCCCCGCCTTCGTCGCCCGCGCCTACCGCCGCCCCGTCGTCCCCGCCGATTCCGACCGCTTCCTCGCCCTCTTCGACGAACGCCTCGCCGCCGGCCTCTCCTTCACCGAGGCCATGGTCGCCGCCTACACCGCCGTCCTCGCCTCCCCCGGTTTCGTCTTTCTCGACGAGCAACCGCCTCGCCCTCTTCCTCTGGAACTCTCCGCCCGACGCCGCCCTCCGCGCCCGCGCCGACCGCGGCGAACTCGTCCGCCCCGAGGTCCTCCGCGCCGAGACCGAGCGCCTGCTCGCCGATCCGCGCTCCGCCCGCTTCCGCGAGGCCTTCCTCGATTACTGGCTCGACCTCCGGAAAATCGAGGACTCCACCCCCTCCACCACGCTCTACAACGACTACTACCTCGACGATGCGCTCGTCGAAGCCGCCGTCGCCGAGACCCACCTCTACTTCGAGGAAATGCTCCGCGCCGATCTCCCCGCCCGCCACCTCGTCGACTCCGATTTCACCTACCTCAACGAACGCCTCGCCGTCCACTACGGCCTCCCCGACGTCAAAGGCGTCGCCCTCCGCCGCGTCACGCTCCCGCCCGGCCATGTCCGCGGCGGCCTCATGACCCAGGCCAGCGTCCTCAAGGTCACCGCCAACGGCACCACCACCTCGCCCGTCCTCCGCGGCAAATGGATCGTCGAGCGTATCCTAGGAATTGATATACCGCCGCCCCCGCCCGTCGCCGCCGTCGAGCCCGATATCCGCGGCGCCGTCACCATCCGCCAGCAATTGGAAAAACACCGCGCCGACGCCAGCTGCGCCGCCTGCCACAACAAGATGGATCCGCCCGGCTTCGCCCTCGAGAGCTTCGACATCCTGGGCGGCTTCCGCGACCGCTACCGCGCCGTCGACGAGGCCAAACCCGCCGAGACCGGCCGCGGCAAGAACGGCCATCCCTTCGCCTTCCACCTCGGCCTGCCCGTCGACGCCGCCGGCACGCTCCCCGATGGCCGCCCCTTCGGCGACATCCGCGAATTCAAAAACCTGTTACGCACCGAGGACGCCCTGCTCGCCCGCAATCTCGCGCGCCAGCTCGCCGTCTTCGCCACCGGTGCCCCCGTCGGCTTCGCCGACCGCCCCGCCATCGAGGCGATCGTCGCCGGCGCCCGGGAGAAAAACTACGGCGTCCGCTCCCTCGTCCACGCCCTGGTCCAGAGCGACCTCTTCCGCTCCAAATAACCGGCTGCCGTTGTCGCGCCACCGACCACCGGCCCCTCCCTCGCCGCCGCCCGCGGCAGAGTCGGCAAACCCGCGCAGGCCCATTCAGGCCCCGCAATCCTGCACGCAAAGGGGTGCGTCTGCACCGACTCGGCCCGCTTTCTGCACAACCGGGGACTCCAAACCCGGAGTGGGTTTGACAACAACTGCGCACCCGCGCTCCAGTCCCCCCAACTTCTGGAAGTTCTCTTTTCTCAAATGATTTGCCATGAGTGATCCGAACAAAGCCGTCTTCCTCTCCTACGCTTCCGAGGATGCCGCCGCTGCCCGTCGGATTTGCGAGTCGCTCCGCGCCGCCTCGATCGAGGTCTGGCTCGATCAGGACGGCGGCATCGAGCACGGCGACGAGTGGGACGCCAAGATCCGCCGCCAGATCAAGGAGTGCCTCTTTTTTCTCCCCATCATCTCGGCCAACACCGAGGCCCGCCACGAGGGCTACTTCCGCATCGAGTGGGAACTCGCCGCGGATCGCTCCATGGGCTTCGCGCAGAGCGTGCCCTTCATCTTGCCGATCGTCATCGACGACACCAACGAGCTCCAGGCCCTCGTGCCCGAGCGCTTCCGCCGCGTCCAGTGGACCCGCCTGCCCGGCGGCATCGTGTCCGCCGACGTGCAGACCCGCTTCCTCAAGCTCTGGGCGGCCCGCACCGGCCTGCTCGCCCCCGCCCCCGCGCGCGGCCAGACGTCGCCGCCGTTCGCCGAGCTGCAGGCCGCGCTCGCCGTGATGTCGCCCGCCGCCAACGAGAAATCCCTCGCCGTGCTGCCCTTCGCCGACATGAGCGCCGAGCCGGGCCAGGAGTATTTCAGCGACGGCATCACCGAGGAAATCATCAACGCCCTCGTCCAGGTCCCCGACCTCCAGGTCGCCGCCCGCACCTCGTCGTTTTCCTTCAAGGGCAAACCCGACGACCTCCGCACCATCGCCTCCAAGCTCAACGTCCGCACCGTCCTCTCCGGCAGCGTGCGCAAGGCCGGCAACCGCGTCCGTATCACCGCCCAACTCATCAACGCTGCCGACGGCTTCAACCTCTGGTCCGAACGCTTCGACCGCGACCTCGACGACATCTTCGCGATGCAGGACGAGATCGCCCGCGCCATCGTCGACAAACTCAAAGCCGGCCTCACCCGCAGCCGCGAGCAGCCGCTCGTCCTCCCCTCGACCGGCAACCTCGACGCCTACCAGCTCTACCTGCAGGGCCGCTACCACTGGAACCAGCGCGGCGCCGGCCTCGGCAAGGCGCTGCACCTCTTCGAGGCGGCCCTCGCCCACGACCCCGATTTCGCCCTCGCCCACGCCGGCCTCGCGGACTCCTGCACGCTCCTCGGCTTCTATGGGTTCGTCCGCCCGAGCAACGTCGCCGCCAAGGCGCGCGCCGCCGCGGCCCGCGCCGTCGCCCTCAACCCCGACCTCGCCGAAGCGCAGACCGCGCACGCCTTCGTGCTCTTCTCGTTCGACCGCAATCTGCCGCCGGCCGAGCGCGCCTTCCGCCGCGCCATCGAACTCAAGCCCAGCTACGCCCCCGCGCGCTACTGGCTCGCCTCCCTCCTCATCGGCCACCGCCGCTACGCCGAGGCCGTCCAGCTCGACGAGGAAGCGGTGCGCCTCGAGCCGCACTCGCTCTTCGCCAACGTCCACCTCGCTTGGATGCTCCTCCTCTCGGAGCACCCCGCGGACGCCGTGAAGCGCCTCCACTACGTGTTGGAGCTGGAGCCCAAATTCCTGATGGCCCACTGGCTCCTCGGCCAGGCCTACATCTCCCTCGGCCAGGCCGCCGAAGGCCTCGAAACTCTCGGCCGCGC
>JBILLY010000277.1:0-6196 GCA_044375835.1 Opitutaceae bacterium | reverse complement strand
GCCGGCGTCGGCTGCGCCCTCGCTCACCTCGGCCGCAAAGCCGAAGCCCTCCTCGTCCTCGAGGAACTCGTCCGCCGCTCCCGCACCGAGTATGTCTCCGCCTACGTCTTCGCGACCCTCCACGGCTTCCTCGGCGACCAAGCCGCCGCGCTGGTCTGGTTGGAAAAGGCCTACGAGGAATGCGACGCCTCGCTCCCCTACATGGCGGCAGACCCGGATCTCTTCATGTGCACCGGCCTGCCCCGCAAATACCTGAGCGCCGAAAACCGCGCCGCCTTCATCAAGCGCATCGGCACCATCTTCGAATAACGTTCCCGTCGTCGCTTCACCGACCCGCCGCCGCCCGACCGCCTCCCCGACTTTCCCCGCCCGCCTTGCCGCCGCGGCCTCCGTCCGGACCAACGGAACCGCGATCACCTCCAGCTCCTTGCCCCACCCCATGCCGTCCACCTCGCCCGCCTCGCCTGCCGAAGACCAACTCATCGCCACCGTCGTCGCCGCGACGCTCGAAAAGCAGCGCAAGAAACACCCCACGGACCAGCTGGCCCGCCGCGCTTTCCACTCCAAATCCCACGGCACCGTCGCCGCGCGCTTCACCGTGCGCGCCGACCTTCCACCCGAGCTTCGCGTCGGCCTCTTCGCCCGCCCCGCCACCTACGAAGCCGTCGCCCGCTTCTCCAACGGCGCCCGCCCGGCGACCGCCCGCGACTCGCAAGCCAATATCCGCGGGCTCGCCCTCAAGCTCAAGGGCGTGCCCGGCCCCAAGGCCCTCGCCGGCGAAGAGTCCTCGGCCGAACACGATTTCGTTTTGGCCAACCACCCGGTGTTCTTCGCGCCCACGCTCGAGCACATGGCCTTTTTCGTCACCCGTCGCTTCGGCCGACTGCTGACCACCCACCTCCGCCTGCCGTTGCTCTTGATCGCCTCGATGTTCAAGCGCGTCGGCCACCTCCTCGAGCTCTCGTATTATTCCCAGGTGCCCTACGCCTGGGGCGATCGCGCCTGCAAATTCGCCCTCGTGCCCGCGACGCCCGCACTCCACTCCGCCCCCGACCCGGACGACCCCGACTACCTCCGTCACCGGCTCGAGCAGTCGCTCCGCGCGGGCGAAGTGCAGTTCCACTTCTGCGTCCAGCTGCAGCAGGACCCCGCCCGCGAATCCCTCGAAGATTCCAGCGTGGCCTGGACCGGCCCCTACATCCCCGTCGCCGATGTCACCTTCGCGCGCCTCGACCGGCCGCTCCTGGAATCCGACGGCGAGGCGCTCTCTTTCAATCCCTGGCGCGCCCTGCCCGCGCACCGTCCGCTCGGCTGGCCCGGCCGCCTGCGCCAGACCGCCTACTCCGCCCATTACCAATGGCGTGCCGAACACAACCGCACCCAGCCCGCCTCCGCCGGCGCCTGACCGTCGACCCGCCCGCCGCCTTCTCCCCCGCCGTATCCACCCCAGCCCTCCACCCGTCGCACCGCTCCACTGCCTCTCCCCCCTTTCCCGTCCCTCCTTATGTCCACGACCTCCATCAGCAAGACCATCGGCCAAGTCACCGAACTCACCCTCATCGCGCCCCTGAAGCCCGGCACCGCGCCCGCCTACAAGGCGCTCCTCGCCAAGGCCCAGGCCTCCCCCAACACCGCCCTGTTCAAAAAACTCCCCACCATCCATTTCGCCCGCTGGGTCGTCTTCGACAACGACACCCGCCTGCTCTTCACCAGCAACTTCGACGGCACCTGGGAGGCCTACCTGCGCGACTTCTCCGTCGACGCTCCCGACGAAATGGACGCCGTGTTCAACGTCTGCGAAGACTACCCCGAACGAGGCTGCCGCGACTTCGAGGCCTTCATGGCCTTCGCGCGCAAATACCAGATCCCCACCAACCTCTTCTACGCCGCCTACCCCCACGCCTCCGTCAAGGCCGTGCTCAAGGCCCTCGAGGTGAAAAAACTCACCGACGAATTCGTCGACAAGCTCGGTTGATCCCCATGCCCGTCCTCAACGAGACCGAGCGCGCCGACATCCAGGGCAATATCCTCCGCGCTTACGGCTTCCGCTACGCCCGCTACTCCATCCTCCGCGTCGTCGATCCCGCCGGCGCGCGCCGCCTGCTCGCCGCCCTGCTCGCCAAAAACCTTATTCTATCGGCCGCCACCTGGGATCGCACCAAGGCCGACAAGCCCACCTCCGCGATCAACGTCTTCTTCACCCACGCCGGCCTCGCCGCCATGGGCCTCAGCCCGGCCAAACTCGCCACCTTCCCGCCCGAGTTCATCCAGGGCATGGCCGCCCGCGCCGACCTCCTCGGCGACAAGGGCCCGGATGCGCCCGCGCACTGGGCCTTCGGTCGCGACTCCGCGGATACGCACGTCTTCGTCACCGTCTGCGGCCTCACCACCGAGGCCAAGGACGAGATGGTCGCCAAGCTCTACGCCGAACTCGCCGCCGTCGGCCCCGCCGTCGAGGTCACCCACCGCCTCGACGTCGCCGCCTTCCCGACCCACCGCGAGCACTTCGGCTATGCCGACGGCATCGGCCAACCCAGCATCGAGGGCAGCGGCGAACCCCATTTGCCCGGCGCCGGCACTCTCACGTCCGAGGGCTGGGTGCCCCTCAAGGCCGGTGAATTCGTCCTCGGCTACGAAGGCGAGACCGGCTCCGCCCTCCCCGTGCCCGGCGGCGACTTCGGCCGCAACGGCAGCTTCATGGTCTACCGCCAGCTCGCCCAGCATGTGCCGGCGTTCCGCGACTTCCTCCGCAAGCAGGCCGAGCGCGTCTACCATTCGGACTCGCCCGAGAACGTCGAGAAACTCGCCGCCAAACTCGTCGGTCGCTGGCGCAGCGGCTGCCCCCTCAGCCGCTCCCCCGACAAGGACGACCCGGCCCAGGTGAAAGACTGGCAGCTCAACAACAACTTCAGCTATGCCGGCGATCCCAAGGGCGCCGTCTGCCCCATCGGCTCCCACATCCGCCGCATGAATCCGCGCGACGCCGCCATCACCGGCCTCGCCCGCACCCACCGCATCGTCCGCCGCGGCCTGCCCTACGGCCCCCAGCTCCCCGAAGGCGCCCCCGACGACGGCGTCGAGCGCGGCGTCGCCTTCATGGCGATCAACGCCAGCATCGCGCACCAGTTCGAGATCCTGCAACGCGACTGGGCCAACGACTGCGAATTCGCCGGTCTCGACAAAGACGACGTCGATCCGCTGATCGGCGAGCGCCGGGAGGGCGTCCGTTTCCGCGTCCTCAACGACGAGGGCAAGACCCGGCGCATGCACCTCACCCGCTTCGTCACCCTGCGCGGCGGCGGCTACTTCTTCATCCCCAGCCTCACCGCCCTCCACGCCCTCGCCGCCGGCACCGCCTGACCCGCCGGCCGCGAACCGCCCCAACCTGGCCCGCAACCGCCGCGCCGGGTGTGGGGCGTCGCTCCTGCCCCGGTGGCTCCCGCTCCACCCCGCACCGTCCCGCTTCATCCGCATGACTGCCCCCCACTCGGCGCCCCGCCGCCCCCAGGTCCGCTTCGCTCCCTCGTTTCGTCTCCCCGTCCTCGCCGCCCTCGCCCTCGCCCTCGGCGGCTGCCAAGCCACGGTGAATCTCCCGAGCCTGCGCGAGCTCTTCGCCCGCGACACGGGCGGCGGCCAGACCACATCGACCGGCCCAGCCCCCTTCGTCGACCCGGACGGCGTTCCATCCGCGGAGGTGAACACCCCCGCGTTGGCCGCGCTCACGGCCGCCGCCACCGCCGCCACTACCGCGGCCCTCGCCGCCGAAGAAATCACCCTCGCCGCCACCACCACCGCCGCCTTCATCCAAACCCTCGACGCCAAAGCGGCGCCCTCCCTCGTCGCGCATGCGCAACTGGAGGACCAGATCATCGTCGCCCTGATCGGCGGCATTCTCAGCGGCCTCGACGGTCCGCCCGGCCTTTCCCCTCGCGCAGCAACGGTTCCGCCCGCCGTCATCGCCGCCGCCGGGGCCGCCGGATACCATTTCGATCACCAGCGTGCCGCCACCACCATCACGACTACCATCGCGACGAAGCGACCGATTTGGGTGCTGAGAGAATTAGAACGCGCCGTAAGAGCTGACCCTGCCACCGCGGCAGCCCAACTGACGGCGGCGATTCAGCGCACTCCGGCGCAGGCCGTTGCCCTGCTCAACGCCGCGCTGGATGCCGCCCCCGCGGAACTCCCGGCCATCGCCGCAGCCGCCACCGCTGCAACCCAAGGCACGGATCAAGCCGCCGCCGTTGCCGCGGCCGTTTCCCAAGCCAACCGCGACGGGTTGCGCCGAAAGTTTAAGGATGCGCTGCGCGCCACCCCCGCCGACGCCGCCCACCTCCTCGCCGAGGCCATCCGTCAAACTCCGGATCAAATCTTTGACCGATTGACCTCTGCCCTCGACGCCGTCCCCCAACAGGCACCCGCCATCCTCTCCGCCGCAATCGAGGCACTCCCGGCCGGCGTTCGATCGGCCAATGCCGCATTACTCACGGGGTTCACCATGTCGCGGGTGCCGACCCAAGCCGACGCCATCCGCAGTGCCGCTCTTCAAACTGCCGCCCAACTCGGACTCCCGGCCGCGACCCTCGAGGCCCTGCGCGCCCCGTCCCTGGCCCAAATCAGCAGCGCTACCGCCGGTAACGCCGCCACCACCGGCCCGTCCATCTCGACGCCGACGCAGCTCCCCCAAACCGTCGCTCCCACCGCGTCCACCCCCGTGGCCACACCCGGCGGCGGCGCACCCGAGGGAAAACTGGACTTCAGCTTCATCCTCCGGAATCGCGAATACGCCTTGGTCAAGGTTCTGTATGGCACGGAGCGCAAACAGGCCATGCCCTACGCAAAGTGGGTCGAGGAATTCTCCAAGGCCTCGGACAGCACCGCCGTAGAATTTTACGCCCGCGAACGCGAGGACCAGCGCAGCGATTTCCACTACGGCCGCGCCTACGTGTCGATTCCGGCCGGGACCAACGACAACCCGGTGCACCAAATGGGGAAAATTGAACGCCCACGGATATTTGAGTCCGAAAACATCAAATTGCACTTCATGCTCCGGGGCCTCACGGAGCTGGACCAATCCACCTTTGAAAAGGATATCGCGAACCTGACTCTGCCCAACACTACCCATCCCAACGGAAAAGACGCCTTCATCTTTATTCACGGCTTCAATGTGAATTTCAATGAAGCGGTGATGCGCGCGGCCCAGATGGCCTATGACTTCAGATTCCTCGGCGCTCCGGTCGTCTACAGCTGGGCTTCGCGGCGCTCGGCCATGATCACCGGCATGCAACACGATCAGGACGTCAACACGGCGACCGTGGACAAGCTGATGGAGTTCGTTGAAATCGTCCAGAAACAGACGGCCGGCACGCTCCACGTTGTCGCCCACAGCATGGGCAACCGCGCTCTGGTCGTGGCGTTGAAACAGCTGGCCAAGCTCGCGCGTGAACTCAAAAACCGCGGACACAACTTCGAATGGCGACCCGGCCGCACCAAACTCTTCGGCGAGATCGTCCTCGCGGCGCCCGATGTGAGCAAATTCCTGCTCGAACCCAAGGATGCCGAGGCGATCCTGGAAATCGCCGACCGCATCACCCTTTATGTGTCCGACGACCGCGCCTTGGCTTTCGCCCGCCTGTTCAGCGGCATTAAACGCATCGGCGAGGCCGGATCGGGTATGTTCCGCTCGGCCGCCGTGGAAACCGTCAACGCCACCGGCGCGGACCAGAGTTTCGTGGGCCTGCACCACAGCTATCCGTTCGAAGTTCAATCCGTGCTCGCGGACCTGCGGGCCGTGATCGTCGAGCGTGCCAAGCCCGACTCCGCGTCGCGCCGCCTGATTCGCGATGCCGCGACGGAAAGCTGGAATTTGATCACCCCGAAGCGCTGACGACGGTCTCGGCCCGCCTCCTCGCCCGAGCCGCGCCTCCCATGGACATCGTCCTCGCTTCGCGCCCATCCCAGCCAGGCCAAACGTCCGGACTCGGGTTTCAACGTCCGTCGCTCGGAGCGCTTCTATCCGTGTCGATCCGCGCTATCCGTGGTCAAAGAGTGCCGGAAAAGCTGACCGAAGGTGGCGGCGGGACCTCTGGGCGCGCTTAGCCGGACTCATGCAATTGAAGGCCAGATGAGTTGGTGTGGACCGGCTCTGGCGTTGAGGGCGGCAACTGCATCGCAGTGGTCGTCGGCGCTCATTTGG
>JBILLY010000932.1:0-2548 GCA_044375835.1 Opitutaceae bacterium | reverse complement strand
CGCGGCGGGCGTGATCGTGGGCCTGGGGGTGGTGACGGCGGTGCTGTCGTTCCGCGCGACGCGGGAGACGGAGCGGCAGGCGGCGGTGGGTGAATTTCTCAACCGGACGGCGACGCGGATCGCGTTGGCGCGGGAGATTCTGGACCGGCACGAGGACACGCTGAAGGGGCTGGCGACGCTGCTGCTGGTGAAGGACGACGTGACGCCGGGAGAATTTGTGCGGGCGGCGCGGAAACTGGACGGGCTGATGACGGGTGCGTTGGCCTACGAATGGGTGCCGTTGATCGAAGCCGCGCAGCGGGCGGAAACGGAGGCGCGGTTGGCGCGCACCTATCCGGGGCTCGCGTCGGGCATCATCGATTACGAGGCGCCGGGACGGCCGCGGCGCGCGCCGGAGCGGTCCGCCTACCTGCCGATCGTCTACGTGCATCCGTTGGCGGGCAACGAGCCGGCGGTGGGCTTCGATCTCGCGCAGGGGCCGACGCGGGAGTTCCTGGCGAAGGCCAGGTCGACGCGCAAACCGGTGGCGACCCCGCAGGTGCGGCTGGTGCAGGGGGCGGCGGAAAAGTCCGGCGTGGTGTTGATCGTGCCGGTGTATCGGGCGCGGCGGGACAGCGCCGGCGCGGTGCTGGCGGCGGCCGACCCGGCGGAGGACACCTTTGCCGGCGTGGTGCAGTGCGTCTTCGATGTCCGCGACCTGCTGGAACTCATCCACTCGCGGCAACCGAACACGATGCTCGACCTGCTGTTCGTCGACGCGTCGGAGCGGGACCCCGCGCGGCGGGTGCTGCACTACCGGCCGGCGGAGTCGGCCGCGGCGGGCGAACGCATGACGGAGGCGGAGTTCCGGGACCGCGTGACGACGGAGGAGCGGCTGGACTTCGGCGGGCGGGAATGGCGGATCGTGTTTCGGCCGAAGGCCGGCTGGATCGAGGGGCGGTTCACGCGGGCGCCGGCGATCCGGGCGGGCGGGATCCTCGGCCTCGCCGGGTTGCTGGCGGGGCTGGTGGCGTTGATCGGCCGGCGGACCCGGACGATCGAGGCGGAGGTGGCGGCGCGGACGGCGGAGCTGGCGGAAAGCCGCGGTCGCCTCGACGCGATCCTCGCCGCGCTGCCGGGGATGGCCTACCGGGGGTATTACGCGAAGGATTTCGAGATCACGTTCGTGAGCGACGGGGCGACGGGACTCACCGGGTATGCGCCGGCGGATTTCGTGAGCGGGCGCGTGCACCTGCGCGACATCGTGCTGCCCGAGGATCTGGCGCGGGCGCGGCAGGAGACGCGGACGGCGGTGGCGCAGGGCCGGCCGATCGAAGTGGAATACCGGATACGGACGCGCGAGGGCGCGGAGAAGTGGGTGCTCTCCCGCGGGCGCAGCACGCACCGGACGCCGGAAGGGTTGCCGGTGTTCGACGGGCTGGCGATCGACATCACGGCGCAGAAGCAGGCGGAGGCGGCGCGGCTGGCACTGGAGCGCAAGCTGCTCGACGGCCAAAAGCTGGAAAGCCTCGGCCTGCTGGCCGGCGGGATCGCGCACGACTTCAACAACCTGCTCAGCGCCATCCTCGGCAACGCCGGGCTCGCGCGCCTGGTGTTGCCCGCGGCCTCGCCGGTGGAGGCGCAGCTGGGCGCGATCGAGACGGCGTCGATGCGCGCGGCGGAACTCTGCCGCCAGATGCTGGCCTACGCGGGCAAGGGGCGCTTCGTGGTGGAGCCGACGCAGGTCTCGCGGCTCGTGGAGGAATTGATGCCGCTGCTGAAGGTGACGATCGCGCGCCAAGCGACGCTGCGCCTCGAATTGGCGGAGCGGTTGCCGGCGGTGTCGGCCGACGCGACGCAGCTGCGCCAGATCGTGATGAATCTGGTGTTGAACGCGGCGGACGCGTCGGCGGAGCGCGGCGGGGAGATCGTGGTGCGGACCGGCGAGGCGCAGGTCGGGCGGGCGGAGCTGGCGGAGTGTGCGGCGGGGGCCGAGCTGGCGGAGGGGCGGTATGTGTTTCTCGAAGTCGAGGACCGCGGCACGGGAATGACGGCGGAGGTGCGCGCGAAGATTTTCGATCCGTTCTTCACGACGAAATTTGCCGGGCGCGGGTTGGGGCTCGCCGCGGTGCTCGGGATCGTGCGGGGGCACGGCGGGGCGCTGCGGGTGCAAAGCCGGCCGGGCGAGGGGTCGATCTTCCGGCTCCTGCTGCCGCCGTCGGCGGAGGCGGGCCCGGCTCCGGCGGCCGCGCCGGCATCGGCGGGCCGCCCGGGGCTGCAAGGCGAGGTGCTCGTCGCGGAGGACGAAGAAACGGTGCGCGCGGTGGTGAGCGCGATGCTGCGGGCACTGGGCCTGCGGGTGGATGCGGCGGCGCACGGCGAGGCGGCGGCGGCGTGTTTCGCGGCGGAGCCGGAGCGGTATCGGCTCGTGCTGCTGGACCTATTGATGCCCGGTCTGACCGGGGAGCAAACGCTCGCGCGGCTGCGCACGATCCGGCCCGACCTGCGGGCGCTGCTGATGAGCGGCTACAGCGAAGGCGATGTGTTGGGCCGGGTGGGCGGGCCGGCG
>JBILLY010000373.1:0-5320 GCA_044375835.1 Opitutaceae bacterium | reverse complement strand
AGGATGAGCGTGTTGGCGGCGTCGGGACGCGCCTCGACGGCGGCGAGGATGCGGCCGACGGCCTGGTCGAGGCAGTCGACCATCGCGGCGTAGGTGCGGGCGTCGCCGCTGAGCTGCGGGTATTTGGCGAGGTCGGCGGGCTTGGCCTGGAATGGAGAGTGCGGGGCGTTGAACGGGACGTAGAGGAACCACGGGGCGCCGGCGGGAGATTCGCGGATGAAGCGCTCGGCCTCGGCGGCGAGCAGATCGGTGGCGTAGCCCTCGACGCTGACGGAGCGGTCGTCGTCGTGCCAGTCGAGTTCGCCGTCGCGCTCGTGGGTGAAGTAGTCGAGGGCGCCGTTGTAGTGGCCGTAGAAGCGGGTGAAGCCCTGGGCGAGCGGGAGGAGTTCGCGGCGGGCGTGGCCGAGGTGCCATTTGCCGACGAGGCCGCGGCGGGCGTAGCCGGCGGCGGCGAGGTGCTCGGCGAGGGTGACGGCTTCGGGCGGGAGGCCGGCGCGGGACCAGGGCGGGACGACGGCGCGCATCACGCCGTAGCGGAGCGGCCAGCGGCCGGTGAGGAGGCC
Organism: Opitutaceae bacterium; assembly: GCA_044375835.1. Lineage (GTDB taxonomy): Bacteria > Verrucomicrobiota > Verrucomicrobiia > Opitutales > Opitutaceae > ER46. The sequence goes on along the minus strand of JBILLY010000373.1, from coordinate 4,757 downwards.
GGCGCGCGTGGGCGAGCACATGGGGCAGGCGCGGTAGTCGCCGAGGGTGACACCGGTGGCGGCGAGGCGGTCGAGGTTGGGCGTGGCGATGACATTGCCGCCGTTGAAGCCGACGTCGGCGTAGCCGAGGTCATCGGCGAGGAGGATCAGGACGTTGGGCGGCGACGCGGCGGCCGGGCGAAGCAGGAGCGGGCAAAGCAGGAGCGGGCAAAGCAGAAAGGAGAAAGAAGAAAGAAGAAATCGGAGCAGGCGGCGGGGCGGGGACATGGCGGGGAAGAGCGGAAGAGCAGAAAATCGGAAAATCGGGAAACGGGGAGGGCGGGAGGGCGGGAAAGTGGGGAACGGGAAGGAGGCGGACGGCGGGGAACCACGAAAAACACGAAAGACACGAATGACGGAGACGGGGCTGTTTGGGGGGGAAGGGAGCCCACGGACTACACGGAAGGCGGTGGGGCAGGGCGGAAGACGGGAGCGGCGGAGGTAACGGGAGGGCGGATACAGGTCGGTCAGGCTTTTTTCTTTTTGCGGACGGGGGCGCCGTCTTCGCCGGTGGCGCGGCCGGGCATGCGCTCGAGGGCTTTCATCTCGGTGGCTTGGCCTTCGTCGCCTTGGGACTTCATCCACGCGTCGAGGCGGGAGCGGAGTTCGGCGCGGACAGCGGCGAGGCGCGGGTCGGCGATGAGGTTGGTGCGGTTCCACGGGTCGGTGTCGCAGTCGTAGAGCTCCTCGGCGGGGCGGTGGCGGTAGGCTTTCAGGGCGCTGATCGCGACCGGATCGCCGGCGGCGGCGGCGGTTTCCCAAGTTTTGAAGTAGGGATCGGTCATGGCGGCGTTTTTGAACTCCGCGTCGGGGGTGAGATTGAGGATGTAGCGGTAGCGGGTGTCGCGGACGGAGCGAATGCCGAACCAGGGCGAGCCGTTGTTGATCCCGCGGGTGGTCATGAGGCCGAAGACGTGGGATTTGTGGGTGGCGGCGCGGCCGGTGAGCACGGGAAGGAAGGAGCGGCCGTCCATGATCTCCGGTCGCGGGAGCGCGGCGGCGTCGAGGAAGGTCGGGACGATGTCGACGTATTCGACGAGGGCGTCGGAGACGGAGCCGGGGGCGACGCGGCCGGGCCAGCGCACGATGCAGCCGGACGCGAGCCCGACGTCGTAGCAGGTCCATTTCGCGAAGGGGAACGAGTTGCCCTGCTCGCTGAGGACGACGACGACGGTCTGCTCGCGCTGGCCGGAGCGGTCGAGCTCGGCGAGGAGTTGGCCGACTTGGGAGTCGAAATACGTGATCTCGGCGAGGTAGCGGGAGAAGGCGTCGCGGGTCTCGGGGGTGTCGACGAACATCGGCGGCAGCTTCAGGCGCTCGGGCGGGTAGGCGGACGGGTCGCCCTTGTTCCAGGGCGAGTGCGGTTCGTTGGAGGCGGCGATGAAGAGCCAGGGTTTCTTGGCGGCGGCGGAATCGCGGAGGACGGCGGCGAAGGCGGCGGGGTCGGGGTTGGGATCGCGGTCGCCGGCCAGGCGGGAGCGGGCGAAGGGGAAGACGGAGTCGGGGGCGACGTGGGTCTTGCCGCTCAGGTGCGACGAGTAGCCGGAAGGCGCGAGGTGGGTGGCGATGCTCTTCACCCAGTCGTGAGCGAAGGTGTGGTTCGGGTAGGCGCCGGTGCGGACCGGGTAGAGGCCGGTGTAGAGGGCGTGCCGCGTGGGCGAGCACATGGGCGCGGCCTGGAAGCAGCGGGTGAACTTCATGCCCTCGGCGGCGAGGCGGTCGAGGTGCGGAGTTTTGGCCTGGCCGCCGTAGACGCCGAGATCGCGGTAGGTGCAGTCGTCGGCGATGATGAGGAGGAAATTCGGCGGGGTGGCCGAGCAAAGCAGAAAGGAGAAAGTCGAAAGAAGAAACGCGGCGAGGAGGCGGGGGCTCATGGGCGGGGAGGGGAGGAAAACTGGGAAACGTGGGAAGGCGGGAAATTGGTAAACGAGGGGCGTGGAAGACGGGCGAGACGCGGAAGACGGAGAACCACGAAATACACGAAAGACACGAATGGTCGGAGGGGGGGGAGACGGGTGAGACGGGGAAGACGCGGGAAACGGGGGATGCCCGGTTGGGGGTTGATGGGGTGGGGCGAGAATGGGCGGACGGGCGGGGCGGGGACAAGGGGCGGCGGTGCACAATCGGGTGATGAAATTGCACCCGCCGGCGGCGCTTCGCTCGCGCCGGTGCGCGCGGTCTTGCAGTTGGGGTGGGGGTGGTCCGCGTGGACGCCACCGGGGCGTGGACGTGACACGCGCCGACGCATCGTCCGGAGGGAACAGCCGCGCGGTCGGGTGATTTATTTCGATGACCTGGCGTCGCAACCTCTGCCATCGTCGCTTTTCCGACGCGTTTGCGCGCGTTTCGTCCGTCGCCCTTTCCGATCGTTCGCCGCATGTCCCAATCTTCCAACAACCTCGCCGCCTACTCCTGGTCCATCGCCGACCTCCTGCGCGGCGACTTCAAGCAGAGCCAATACGGCCGCATCATCCTCCCCTTCACCCTCCTCCGCCGCCTGGAGTGCGTGCTGGCGCCGACCAAGGCCAAGGTCCTCGCCGAGGCCGAAAAGCTCGCCAAGCAAAAGCTCCCCGAAGAAGCCCAGGAAAAGCTCCTCCTCCGCGCCACCGGCGGCCTCTCCTTCTTCAACACCTCGCGGATGGACCTCGGCACCCTCGGCGAGTCCGGCATCAAGGCCAACCTCCTCTCCTACGTCTCCGCCTTCTCCCGCGACGCCCGCGAGATCTTCGAGTATTTCAACTTCGCCGAATTCGTCGGCCAGCTCAACGACGCCAACCTTCTCTACAAGGTCGTCCAGCGCGTCCGCCTCTCCGACCTAAGCCCCGCCGCCGTCTCCAACCACGAGATGGGCCTCGTCTTCGAGGAGCTGATCCGGCGCTTCGCCGAAAGCTCCAACGAGACCGCCGGCGAACACTTCACGCCGCGCGACATCGTGCGCCTCACGACCTCGCTCGTCTTCATGGAGGACGACGAGGCCCTGACCAAGCCCGGCATCATCCGCACCATCTACGATCCCACCGCCGGCACCGGCGGCTTCCTCTCCGCCGGCATGGAGTATGTGCACGAGCTCAATCCCCGCGCCGTCATCCGCGCCTTCGGCCAGGAGCTCAACCCCGAGAGCTATGCCATCTGCAAGGCCGACATGCTCATCAAGGGCCAGGACGTCTCCCGCATCAAACTCGGCAACACCCTCTCCAACGATCAGCTCCATGCCGACAAGTTCGACTACATGCTCTCCAACCCGCCCTTCGGCGTGGATTGGAAAAAGATCGAGAGCGACATCCTCAAGGAGCACACCGAAAAAGGCTTCGACGGCCGCTTCGGCCCCGGCCTGCCCCGCGTCTCCGACGGCTCGCTCCTCTTTTTGCTCCACCTCCTGAGCAAGCTCCGCCCCGCCCACGATGGCGGCGCCCGCATCGGCATCATCCTCAACGGCTCCCCGCTCTTCACCGGCGGCGCCGGCTCCGGCGAGTCCGAGATCCGCCGCCACATTCTCGAAAGCGATCTGCTCGAGGCCATCGTCGCCCTGCCGACCGACATGTTCTACAACACCGGCATCGCGACCTACGTCTGGATTCTCTCCAACAAAAAGGCCGCCGACCGCAAAGGCCGCGTCCTCCTCGTCAACGGCGTCAACCTCTGCGGCAAGATGCGAAAATCTCTCGGCTCGAAACGCCAGGAGATGAGCGACGCCGACATCAAGACGATCACCCGCGCCTTCGGCGACTTCGCCCCCGTCGAGCCCGTCGCGCTCGACAAACCCGCCGAGGCCAAGAGCACCCGCGGCCGCCCCGCCGCCACACCCAAGAGCGAGCCGGAAAAGACTTTTGCGGCGAAAGTCTTCGAGAACCACGAATTCGGCTACCGGCGCATAACCATCGAGCGCCCGCTCCGCCTCTCCTGGCAGTTCAGCGACGAGCGCCTTGCGTCCCTCCGTTTCGCCTCCGGCGCGCTCGAGGCCCCCATGCGCTGGATCTACGAGACCTACGGCCAGTCGTGGACCGACGACCCAAAGGACAGAACCTACGGCGATCTCGACGAGGACGAGACCGAGATCCGCACCGCGCTCAAGGCCGACTTCCCCGAGCTGAAGGAGAAGCACGTCAAAGACCTGCTCGCCGCGTCCACTTGGCGCGAGCAACGCGACCTCCTGCTCAAGGCCCGCCAGCTCCAGGCCAAGCTCGGCCCCGCCCAGCACGACGATTTCAACGGCTTCGACGACGCCCTCGCCGGCACCGGCCTCAAGCTCGACGCCGCGGAGAAAAAGCAAATCGTGACCGCCGTCTCGTGGAAAAACCCCGCCTCCGCCAAGGTCGTAAAAAAGGTCCACAAGAACGCCAAGCCCGCGCCCTTCTATGGCCTGTTCCCAGGTGGAGCGACTTCTCCGAAGGCGCTTTCCGGTGCGATCGAATACGAACCCGACTCCGACCTCCGCGATTTCGAAAACGTCGCCCTCGACCCCAGCCAGTCGGTGGACGCGCTCAACGAGGCCTACTTCCAGAAGGAAGTCCTGCCCCACGTGCCCGACGCGTGGATCGACGCCACCAAACGCGACCCCAAGGACGACCAAGTCGGCCTCGTCGGCTACGAAATCCCCTTCAACCGCCATTTCTATCAATACCAGCCCCCGCGCGACCTCGCCGAAATCGACGCCGACCTCGACGCCGTCAGCCGCGAGATCATGAAGCTCCTGCAGGAGGTCCACTCGTGAGTAAGGG
>JBILLY010000930.1:0-2554 GCA_044375835.1 Opitutaceae bacterium | reverse complement strand
GCCCGCACGCTGAACTATTTCTACATCTCCGGAAATCTCGCCGGCAGACAGCTCGGCCAGGATCTCGGCCTGCGCAACGTCGGGCCGGGCGAGCCGCCGGTCACGGGCAACTACTCCTACCGCTACTTCGACGCCGACTACCGGAAATTCAACCCGGCCGTGAATCCCGCCGCCGCCGATCCGGCCTTCGGCCGCGCCGCGCAGAATCCCGCCAACTACGCGGGCTGGACCAGCGGCACGGTGAAGCTCTACGGCGCGCCGACCGACGAGGCGTCGCGCGAATATCTCACGCGCGCCCGCGACTACTTCAAGGAGCGCACCGACTCGAAGGCGCTCGCCTGGCAGGGCAAGTTCGTCGACGGCGCCCTCGTCGGCACCTACGGTTGGCGCGAGGACAACTACCGCTCGTGGGTCTATTCGTGGACGACGAGCCTCGGGGCACTCGACCGCGACCGCGCGGATTTCCGCTTCGCCCCGGTGGACAAGACCGGCCGCGCCAACAACTGGAGCGTCGCCCTGCACGCCAACAAGCTCCTGCCCAAGCTTCCCGTCGAGCTGACCTACCTCTACGGCCGCGGCGAAAACACGAACCCGGATCCCTCGCGCATCGGCGTCTTCCGCGAGCCGATCCTCAGCGCCTCGGGCCGCACGACCGACCACAGCCTCGTGGTCGGGACGAAGGACAACAAGTGGTCGCTGCGCGCCACGCGCTACGAGACCTCGGTCGCCAACGCATCGTCCTCGTCCACGCTCCAGAGCCAGAAATTCCTCCTCGAACAGGCGTTCTGGCAGGGCTTCCAGGGCGTCTACCGCACGCTCGGCGAGCGGACCGAACTCTACGGCTCCGTGCAGGCCGACCTGGTGGCCCGCGAGACCGCCGGCACGATCACGGCCGCCGAACAGACGCGGCTGAACCTCCAGCGGCAGAATATTCCGCGGAACATCGCCGCTTCGAATGCGTGGCTCGATTTCGAGAAACGCTTCGCCACCCGCTTCCCCGATGCCGTCGCGGCGTGGCTGCCCGCGGGCGGCACGTTTCCCGGCTCGATCGCGAGTCCCGGCATGCGCTGGTCCTATCCGGAAAACGCCGTGCTCACCGAGGACACGACCTCGCGGGGCTGGGAGGTGGAGCTCGTCGCGAATCCGACGGCGGGCTGGCGCGTGGCCTTCAACGCCTCCCGCACCGAGGCGATCCGCGACAACATCCCGGGCCCGCGCTTCCAGGAAGTCATGAACTTCGTCAACGAGGAGTTCCAGACCGACGTGGGCCGCGTGCCGATCTTCGCCGACAACAACGGCGCGCCCGGCGTGAACAACACGCCCCGCGAGCGCTTCGCCGGTCTCTGGGACGCGTATCAGGTGCAGCTGCAGCAAAACGGCCAGCGCGTCTCCGAGCTGAGCGAATGGCGCTTCAATTTCGTCAACAACTACAGCTTCCGGACCGGGCCTTTGAAGGGCTTCTCGATCGGCGGCAACTATCGCTACGAGTCGCCGAAGACGATCGGCTACGGCTACAGGATGGAGGGCACGCGCGTCGTCACGGATCTCACGCAGCGGTTCGAGAGCGAGGCGTTCGATTCCGTCGGCCTGAGCTTCGGCTACCGCCGCCGGCTCGGCGACCGCTACAATTGGTCGATCCAGCTGAACCTCGACAACGTGCTCCAAGCGAAGGATGAGCTCACCGCGACCGCAGTGCAGCCCGACGGCTCCATGCGCCGCGCGATGATCCGCGAAGGCCGCAGCTGGGCGGTGACGAACACGTTCGAGTTCTGACCGGCGGCGCCCGCGTGGCGGCATGCGGGCCTAGCCCCGCTCGCCGCCGCGCCGGGGCAGCCGGAGGTTGGCGAGCGTGAAATCCACGCCGAACCCCAGGGTGAGGGAGGCCTTGCCCAGCCGCAGAAATGCCGCCTCGGCGGCCGAGACTTGCGCCTCGTTCAAGCGCGTGACGACGCGGCGCAGTCCGGTCTCGGCTTGCGCCGCCTGGATTTCCAGGGCGTCGATTTCGCCGCGTGCTTCCGCGCGCGTGGGGAAGTTTTTGCGGACGCGCTTTTCGCCGAGCCATCCGGAAACGCGGAAGACGATTTCGCCGGAAGAGTTCGTGAATTCAGTGACGCCGAAGGCCGATGCTTTCTTCCGCTTCATGGCCGATTTGCCACGTTCACTGGCAAATCGGTTGTCGGCCTTTTTAAGTTGCTGTGAAGCAACTTGGAAAATGGCGGAGGAGACGCGACTTCAACGCGAACCAAACTGGCGCTAATCAGTGACTTTTAAAGGGCAATCCCGCTGAAATCCAACGTGATCATGCCTTTTGTTCGGGGAAACGGTTGAAACGGGAGGCGGGAATTTTCGAGCGTCTTCAGGCGGATTAGCGCCACTTCGGCCACGAACGGAAGTTTTCCCAGGCAGCCAACCGGTGATCGAGGTCTTGCGCATGCACCTGCAATATTTCTGGCTCACTGGGACATAGCTTGGGCAGTCCCATCCCTACTGAGTTGGACGCGGATTCATCACCGATGAAAGAGGCCGTGGGTTTCTCCGAGGTGGACAAGGCCAA
>JBILLY010000929.1:0-2555 GCA_044375835.1 Opitutaceae bacterium | reverse complement strand
GATGCCGGGGCGATTGGGAAACACGGGCGGCGAGCCGGTGAGCGAGGTGACGGCGACGCCGTTGGCGAGGCCCCAGCGGTTTTCGGGAAACGCGAGATTGGCGAAGCTCCCGGTCGGGCCGCCGCCCGGGCCGTCGTAGCGCCAGGTGAGCGCGGCGTTGGGGTTGCGGAAGCGGTGGTAGTCCTCGGTGACCTTGCCGCCGAATTTGAGCCAGGTGGGCAGGCGCCACGGCGCGGTCCAGCGGGCGTTGGCCTGGGCCTGGTAGACCTCCTGTTCGGCGAAACGCATATCGTCGCCGAGGCGCGGATTGGTGAAGTTCGCGAGGTCGCTGAGGTTGCGGCCGGCGGTCTGGGTGATCTTCCAATCGACGTCGTCGAGGGCGGAGCGGCTGAGCTGGAGGGTGAGGCCGGTGAGCGCGGCGGTGGTGAGGGTTTGCGGGCCGACGCGCGGGAGGGCGACGTATTGGTTGGTCGAGACGGTGTAGTGCAGGCCGCCGTCGACGAGCCAATCGCCGCGGCGCCACTCGAACTTCGGGGTGACGGTGCGCGTCTGGGCGTATTTGTGCTCGTGGTTGGTGGAGAGCGCGACCTGGGCGTTGTTGAACGTGAAGTTGTTCAGGCCGTCGCCGGTGACCGAGGCGCGGCCGCCGGGGACGGAGAAGGCGGCGGTGCGGTTGTCGATGAAGGCGTCGAAGTAGTTATACATCGCGCTGAGCGAGAGGACGAGCGACGGCGTCGCCTTCCAATCGAGCGTGAGCGAGGGCGTGAAGCGCTCGGTGAAGCGCGGGTTGGTGATCGGGGTGACGTTGGTGAGGACGCGCGGGCGCGGGTCGGCGGCGGTGACCGCGGTGTTGTAGGTCATGTCCACGCGGCTCTGGACGATGTATTGGTTGGACTCGCTGATGTTGAGCACGAGGCCGAGGCGGTTGCCGAAAAATACGTCGGAGTATTCGAGGATACCGCCGGGGCGGAGCTTGCGCGTGAGCACGTCGCTGGGGCCGTAGCTGCGGCTGCTGCTGAAGTTGTCGCCGTTGGCCATGACGTTGACCTGCCAGCTGAGGCGGCGGCCCTTGCGCTCGAAGGCGCGCTTGGTCTTCAGGTTGATCGTGCCGGCGGGGGCGTCGGCATCCTGATCGGCGGCGGTGGTGTAGTTGACCTCGATGCGGTCGATGGCGTTGACGGAGACCTGGTCGAAACTGAAGGAGCGGGCGCCGCCGCCGAGGGCCTGGGAGCCGTCGGCGCTGGCGAGCGTCATGCCGTCGACGCTGACGCCGACATATTGCGGATCGAGGCCGCGCAGGCGCGGGCCGCGGGCATCGGGGCCGACGTAGTCGACGTCGACGCCGGGGACGTTTTTCAGGAATTCGCCGACGCTGCCCTCGGCGACGTCGCCGAAGACGTCGGAGGAAAGGCTGTTGGTGAGGTTCATGGAGCGGCGCTGCTCCATGAGGGCCTTGGCGTTGCCCTCGCGTTCGGAGCGGACGACGAAGGCGTCGAGTTTCTGCACGCCGGGCGCGGCGGCGGTGCCGGGCTCGGCGACGGCCGGGGCGAGTTCGAAATCGCGGCGCACGGTGGCGTCGGCCGCCACGGTGACGGTGACGCGCTCGGAGCGGGTGCCGGTGTAGGTGACGACGACCGTGTGGGTGCCGGCGGGGACGTGGGCGAGGCGGTAGGAGCCGTCGCTTTCGGTGACGGTGGCGAGGGCGGTGCCGGCGATGCGGACCTCGGCGTGCGCGAGGTATTCGCCGCGGGTGGAGTGCAGCACGGTGCCGGTGATGGTGGCGGCAACGGCGGCGGCGGGGAGCGCGGCGAGGGCGAGCGCTGAGGCAAGCGCTGAGGCGAGCGCGGCGAAGCGGGCCGGCAGCGCCGCGGAGCGGGCGCAGGGGGGCGGGTTCATGGGGTGGGGTGCGCGCAGCATCGCGCGCGCCGGATGCGACGCAAGCGCCGTGGCCGGGTGACGGCCGCTTACGCCGCGGGGTCGCGGGGCGGGTCGGTTTTCTCCGGTTTGCGGCGGAGGGCGGCGAAGGGGGCCCAGAGCTGGCCGAGGAATCCGGCGGGCATCGGTTCGTGGATGCCGAAATTCTCCGGCCAGCGGCCGCGGGGCATGTAGTAGGTGCCGAAGATGATGTCCCAAATCGGCAGAAGGCCGGCGAAGTTCTTGTCCCAGGCCTCGCGGTCGCGCGAGTGGTGCCAGCGGTGGAAGACCGGCGTGGCGATGACGGCGCGGAGCGGGCCGAAGTCCCAGTTGACGTTCGCGTGGAGAAAAATCGCGTAGAACGTGAGCACGGGCGCGGTGCTGAGGGTGACGACGGGGTTGAAGCCGAGGAGCAGGATTGGGGTCACCTGGGCGAGCTTGTTGACGAAGTCGTTCACCGGGTGGACGCGGATGCTGCCGAGCCAATCGAGATCCTCGGAGCTGTGGTGCACGGCGTGAAACGGCCACCACTTGCCGGTATGGAAGAGCCGGTGCGTCCAGTAGCCGATGAAGTCGGCGAGCAGGTAGATCTCGACGGCCTGCAGCCAGAGCGGCTGGTGGCTGAGCGGGCCGAAACCGCG
>JBILLY010000286.1:0-6075 GCA_044375835.1 Opitutaceae bacterium | reverse complement strand
CGAGCGAGCCGTTGGCGTTGCGATAGACGGCGCCGAGTTCGTCGAAGCCGTCGGGGTTGAACGTGGGATCGATCGCACCGCCGGCGGAGAGGCGATGGAGGAAGTAGTTGTCGGAAACGACCGCTTGGGCGTCGATGAGCCAGACCGCGATGCGGTTGTCGGCGAGGACGCGGAACTCGAGGCCGGCGGTGCGGCCGGCGATGGTCGAATCGAGCGCGAAGGAGGAATCGACGGCGCCGTCGGCGAGCAGGCGGACCAGGCCGCTGGACAAGGTGGCGGAGCCGGCGGGCGCGGTGCGCGTGCCGGCGAGGATGCGGCCGTCGGTGCCGACTTCGGCGAAGGCGACATGGCGGAGATTGGCGACGCCGGTGACGTTGAAGGCCGAGTCGAGGGTGCCATCGAGGTTGAAGCGGGCGATGCCGGGGCGGGCGACGGTGCCGACGCGGTCAAAGGGGCCCCAGGTGAGCAGGCGGCTGTCGGGGAGGATCGCGAAGCGGCCGGGATAGACCTGGCGGTTGAAGGCCGGGGCGGTGAAGGTCGAATCGATGGCGCCGGCGGCGGTGAAGCGCACGAGCGAGGGCGCGGCGTTGCCGTTGACGGTGGAGCCGAACTCGGGCGGGACAACAACGCGGCCGTCGTCCATCGCATCCATCCAGAAGGACTCGGAGGAGAACGCGGGGCGGGTGTAGGTGGAGTCGACGGTGCCGTCGGCGTTGAGGCGGGCGACGCTGCCGCCGACGACGTAGAAGCGGTCGTCGGGCAGTTTCTCGAGCAACCGCGGGCGAACCGTCATGCCGATATCGGCGAGGAAGACGTGGTTGAACGAGGTATCGAGGGCGCCATTGGTGCCGAGGCGGATGACGGGGCGGGCGAGGTTGCTGACGGCGAAGGTGCCGCCGGCGACAAGGAGTTTGCCGGCGTTGGCGCCTTCGGTCTGGAGGGCGAGGCCGCGGACCTGGCCGCCGCCGGCAACGGTGTAACCCGACGGGACGAAGCCGGAGTCGACGGTGCCGTCGGCATTGAGGCGCGCGACGCCGGCGCGCGAAACGGAGTTCACCGTGGTGAAGGTGCCGCCGATGTAGATCTTGCCGGCGGCGTCGACGACGGGCGGGGCGAAGATGAAGGCGACGCCGTTGAAGGTGGGCTGCGTGAAGGCGGTATCGAGGGAGCCGTCGGGGTGGAGACGCGCGAGCTGCGGGATTCCGCCGTTGGGGATGACGGAGTTGGTCGGGACGACGAGGAGTTTGCCGTCGGGCTGGAGCGTCATGAAGCGCGGCAGACCGGTAAAGTGCGGCGAGCTGTAGGTGAAGTCGCGGGTGCCGTCGGCGTTGAAGCGGAAAACGCGAGGCAGCGCGGGACCGGTCTCGGCGGACTCGTGGGAGGCGATGCCACCGATGAGAAGCTTGCCGTCGGGCTGGAGGGTGACCGCCCACGCGTCGACGAGGGCGGCGCCGATGCTGAAGGTCGGGTCGAGCGTGCCGTCGGCGGCGAGGCGGATGACGGCGCCGCGTTGCTGCGAGCCGACGCCGGTGACGAAGTTGGCGTTGACCCAGGTGGCGTAGACGCGGCCGAGGGAGTCGACGGTGGCGCGGCCGGCGAGCGCATCGGCCTGGAAGGACGGACGCGCCCAAGTGGAGTCGGAGGCGAGCAGGCCGAGGTCGGGCACAAGCGTGACGGCGGCGGCGGCACTCGGGACGCTGCCGGCGACGTTGGAAGCAACGACGTCGTAGGAGCCGGCGTCGGCCGCGGCGAAGTTGTGCTTCGAGTAGATCGCGGCGGTGGCACCGGCGATGGGCTCGGAGTTGCGGCGCCATTGCCACGTCATCGGGGTGGCACCGGAGGCCGCGACTTGGAGTGTGAGCGTGCCGCCGGCGGCGACGTGGGCGGAGGCGGGTTGGGCGAGGATGGTCGGCTGCTGGGCGACGGTGAGAGAAACCGAGGAACTGGTGACGGAGCCGGCGGAGGTGGTGAGCACCACCTCGTAGGAGCCGGCGTCGGTGGCCGCGGCGACCGGAAGCGTGTAGGCGGAGGACGTGGCGCCCGGGATCGCTACCCCACCCTTCTGCCATTGGTAGGAAACCGGCAGGGCGGAACCGCCGGCGAGCACGCGCAGGGTGGCCGGGGCGCCGACCACGAAGGCCTGCGAAACAGGCGGCTGGGCGATGGTGGGCGCGAGCGGCGAGGACAGAATGAGACCGAACTCACCGGCGATATAGGTGCGGCCTTTGAAGACCGCGACGCTCGTGATCTCCGAGTAGTTGAAGCCGAGGTGGTGGCCGGTCCACGTGACGCCGTCGGCGGAAGAGAGGAAACCGTTGTTGCCGTAAGCGCCCGCGTAGAAGCGCCCGTTGAGGAAGAGCGCGCCGCCGTCCCAGTTGGGAATTTCCGGACCGACCATGGCGGTCCACGTGAGACCGTCGGCGGAGGTCAGCAAGCCGCCGGAGGTGCCGACGAGGAATTTGCCGTGGCCGAAGGCGACGCCGGTGAGATCGGCGGTGGTGCCGGAGGTCGCGGCGGTCCACGTGACCGCATCGGTCGAGGTGAGAATCGCGCCGCCGCGGAAGACCGCGACGTAGCGGCCGGCACCGAACGCGAGGCCCTGGCACTGGAAGCCGGTGGAGAACGTGGCGGCCGTCCAGGTGGTGCCGTCGGTCGAGCGGACGACCGCGCCGTTGTCACCGACCACGAGGAAGGTGTTGTTCAGGAAGTAGGCGTTGTTGAGGAACTGGGTCGTGCCGGAGGTGGCGGCGGTCCAGGTGGTGCCGTCGGCCGACGTGAGGATGCGGCCGGTCCCGCCGGTCACGATGTATTTGCCGGCGCCGAAGACCCCGCCCTCGAGGTTTTCGGTCGTGCCGGAGGCGACGGAGGTCCAGGTGGTGCCGTCGGTGCTGCGCAGAATCACGCCGCCATTGCCCGGGATGACCATCGCGTTGGTGCCGTCGGTGGCGATGCGGCCGAGGTGGTTGAAGGTGACGCCGCTCGTGCGGTTGGTCCAAGTGGCGCCGTTGTCGGTCGAGGTGAGGAAGGTCGCGGGGAAGGTCGACTCGCTGAGGACGACCCAGGTGCCGGCGTTGTAGGCGGCGTAGCGGAGGGCGGTGAGCGGGACGTTGTTGGCGCGGCGCGTCCAAGTGATGGCATCGGGCGACGTGAGGATGAGGCCATTGTCGCCGGTGAGGACGTAGGTGCCGTTGGCGTAGTCGAGGCCGTTGGCGCCGGTGGCGCCGTAGGAGCGGGTCGTCCAAGTGAGGGCATCGGTGGAGACGTGGAGGTCGCCGCTGCCCGACGAGGCGATGAAGAACTGGCCGTTCCGGAAGCGGAGCAAGGAGCCGGTCGCGGGGGCTGCATGGGATGTCCACGTGATGCCGTCGGTGCTGCGCAGGACGGACCGGCCGGTGTAGAGCGCGAAGGTGCCGTTGCCGTAGGCGAGGGAGTTCAGTGCGGATGTGTTCGTGGAGTAGCGCTCGGTCCAGACCTCGCCGTCGGGCGACGTGAAGATCTTGGCGAGACCGGAGGGCGACGCGGAGAACGTGGTCGAGATGACGAAGAGGCCGGCGCCGAAGGCCGAGCCCTGGACGGGTTCGAGCGTGGGCAGCGTGACCGGCTTCCACTGGTTGCCATCGGTCGAAATCGCGGCGAAGCCGAGGGAGCCGATGAGCACGCGGCGGCCGTTGCCCTCGAGGTAGCCGTAGAGGTTGTTCTGGCTGAGCGCGGGGAGCTGAGTCCACGCGACGCCGTCGGTCGAGGAGAGGCGCGCGCCGCGCACGCCGGTGGCGAAGAAACGGTTGTTGGCGACATAGAGCTGGGCGAGGCCCTGCGGACTCGGCAGCGGATTGTGCGCGGTCCAGCTCGAGGCATCCGAAACCCAGAGGCGGACCGCGGTCGACGTGACGGTGCCGGACGGATTGGTCGCGGTGACTTGGTAGACGCCCTCGTCGGCCTTGGTCACGGGCGTGAAGGGGAAAATCAGCGAACCGGGGGTGTAGAAACCGCCGGAGACGGGCGAGCCGTTGCGCGACCACGTGACGGCGGTAGGCGCGGTGCCCGCATAGGTGACATTGAGAAAACTCGCCGTGCCGGCCTGGAGGACGGGGCCGAAGTTACCCGCGATCTGGCCGAGCGACGGCGGCGCGGCGAGCACCGTGAGCGTGACCGGCGGCGTGGTGACGGTGGCGCCGGTGCCGTCGGTGACGGTCAGCGTGTAGTCGCCGGTGTCGGGGCTCTGGAGATTGGCGAAGCGGAGGGTGTCCGTGGTGGTGCCGGTCACATCGGTGACCACGTCGGTCAGCGCGGTGCCGTTGCGTTTCCACTGATAGGAGAGCGGCGGCGTGCCGGCGGCGGAGGCGGTCAGGATCTGGGTGGTGGTGCCCGCGGGAGCACCGCCGGCAAAGGGCAACGTGAGCAAGCTGGGCGACGGCGCGGCCTCGAACTGCATCAGAGCGCCGGCGGCGCGGCCGATGAAGTCGGACCGGCCGACGTGGCCGAGGACGAGGGAGCCGTCGGCAGCGAAGGTGACAGCGCCGACCGCGAGCGGGAAGCCACCCGTCGGCAGAGGCACGCCGAAAGTCGGGTCGAGTGCGCCGGACGGGGACAGGCGGGCGAGGCCGCCGCGGCGCTGGCCGTTGTAGGTCGCGAAGCCGCCGGCGGCGATCACGGAGCCGTCGGACTGCAGGAGGAGTTCGTCGACCCATGTGTTGAAGCCGGTGCCGATGGCGAAGGAGTGGTCAAGGGCGCCGCTCGTTTCGAGGCGAGCGATGCAGCTGGCGGCGAAGCCGTTGTAGGTCGTGAAGACACCGCCGGCGAGCAGGCGGCCGTCGGGCTGGAGCACGAGGCTGCGGATGCCCATGACGCCGTTGATCTGGGCCGTGTTGAGCGCGAAGCCGGAACCGGTCGAGAACGACGAATCGATACCGCCGCCGGGCAGCAGGCGGACGAGGCCGTTGAAGGGCGTGCCGTTGAAAGTGCCGGAGGTCGGGAGCCCGTTCAGGAAGCCGGGTGCGCCGGCAGCGAAGATCCGGCCGTCGGGGTGGACGGCAAGCGCGGCGATGGAAACCGTGCTGGAGAAGCCCGCGCCGTTGGCGGCGTTGAACGCGGCGTCGAGCGTGCCGTCGGAGTTGAGGCGCGCGAGACGGTTGGCCGTCGCGCCGTTGAAGGTGCCGAAGTTGCCGCCGAGCACAATGCGGCCGTCCGGGCTGAGCGCGACCGCGCTGATCTGCGAGTTGGCACCGGCGCCGATGACGGAGACGAACGCGGAATCGAGCGCGCCGTCGGCGGACAGCCGGACCAGGCGACCGACCGTGGTGCCGGAGAAGGCGGTGAAAGAACCGGCGACGACGAGCTTGCCGTCGCCCTGCCGCACGACGGCGTTGACAGCGCCGTTGGGGCCGGTGCCGACGACGAACGAGGCGTCGAGCGCGCCCGCGGCATCGATGCGGGCCAGATTGGTCGACACGGGGACGCCGCCGACGTGGTTGAAGAAGCCGCCGACGATGAATTTTCCATCGGCCGTCGGCACGATGGCGAAGACCTGGCCGGGCTCGCGGACGGAGCGGGCGACGGAATCGAGCGTGCCGTCGGCATTGAAGCGGACGAAACCGAAACGCGTGGCCGCGCCCACGACGGTGAACGCGCCGCCGGCCAAAATTCGGCCGGTGCCCGTCTGCACCGCGACCGCACGCACCGTGTTGTTGATACCGTTGGTCGCGAGGGGCGCGGCGAGAGTGGTGTCGACGGCGCCGGTGGTGCCGTCGATGCGCACGAGCCGGCTGGCGATGGTGCCGTTGTAGGCCGAAAACTGGCCGCCGAGGACAATCTTGCCGTCGGCCTGAAGCGCGAGGGAGAGAATGCCGCTGGGGACGCCGCTGCCGAGCGCAAGCGTGGTATCGAGCGCGCCGGTGGCGGAGAGCCGGGCGAGTCCGGGCGCCGCGGCGCCGTCGTAGGTGGCGAAGTTGCCGCCGGCCAAGAGGCGCCCGTCGGAGTAGAGCGCGAGGGCGGTGACGTTGCTGTTGAAGCCAGCGCCGGCGACGAGCGTGGTGTCCCGGGTGCCGTCGGCATTCAGACGGATGATACGACTCGCGG
>JBILLY010000788.1:0-3054 GCA_044375835.1 Opitutaceae bacterium | reverse complement strand
GGCGTGAGCGAGGTCCAGACCAGGCCGTCGGTCGAACGGTAGACGGCACCGCTGGCGCCGACCGCGACCCAGACACCGCCGCCGTAGGCGATGCCGTTCATGGTGGTGCTGCCGGCGCCGGTGCGCTGGGTCCAGGTGACGGCATCACCCGAGGTGAGGAAGGCGCCATTGCCAGCGATGGCGTAGAGCCCGTTGCCGTAGGCGACGGCGTTGAGCGACGTGGAGAGACCGGCGAGATTCTGCGCGAAATTCCACGCGACACCGTCGGAAGACGTCAGCACCGTGGCGGTGCTGCTGGAAACCGCGACATAGCGGCCGTTGCCGTAGGTGACGTCGGTGAAATTGCGCCCCGTGAGGGTTTGGCGGACGGTCCACGCGGCGCCGTCGGTCGAGGTGGCGATCGAGCCCCCGAAACCGGCGGCGACAAACTGGCTGCCGGTGAAGACGACGGCGCGGAGGTTGCCGCCGAGCGGGATGGATCCGTTGGTCCAGCCGCCGGCGCCGGTGGCGTCGGCGGTGCCGACCGTGCCGCCGTTGGTCGCGACGACCAAGCGGCCGGCGCCAAACGCGGCATTGTAGTGGGTGGAGGTGGAGGAGGTGGTGCGCGCGGTCCAGGTGAGGCCGTCGGCGGAGGTGAGCAACGTGCCGGAACTGCCGGCGGCCATGAAGAGGTTGTTCACGAACGTGACGTCGTTGAGCGCGTTGGTCGTGCCGGAGGTGCGGGTCGTCCAGACGATGCCGTCGGGCGAGGTGCGGATGCCGCCGCTGGCACCGACCTGGACAAAAAGGCCGGCGCCGAAGGCGAGACCGAGGGATTGGTTGGCGCCGCTGGCTCCGGCGGCGGTCGCCCACGTGACGCCTTCGGCGGACGTGACGATGGTGGCGCCGTTGGTGGCGACGATCCACTTGCTGCCGTTGTGGGCGGCGGCGTAAAGGGTGCTGTTGTAGCCGAGGACGGCGCGCTGGGTCCACGCGAGACCGTCGGAGGAGGTCAGCAGCGTGCCGCTGTTGCCGACCGCGACGAAGATCCCGGCGGCGAAGGTCAGGCCGTTGATGGCGTTGGGGCCGGAAAAACGTTTGGTCCAGGCGAGACCGTCGGTGGAACTGAAGATCTCGCCGGTGGTGGAGGCGGCGACGAGGGTGCCGTTGCCAAAGGCGAGGCTCTCGAGCGACGAAGCCGTGACCGATGGGTTGCGCCGCTGGAAATCGGGATAAACGACGAGGGCTGTCGGGCTGACGGCGTTGCCGGCCAGGGTCTCGACCACGACCGGGCCGCTGACCGCGGTGGGGGGAACGGTGACCGTGACGGTGGTCGGCGAGGTAACCGCGAAGCTGACGGCGAAGGTGCCGTTGCTGTCGTTGAAGCGAATTCCGGTGACATCGCCGGCGGCGAAGCCGGTGCCCGTGATCGTGAGCGTATCGCCGGGGCGCGCCGCGGCGGGAGAGATACTCGCGATCACCGGGACGGGCGCGGCGGCGACGAAACGGATCAAGCCGAGGCGTTCGACGCCGGAGACGGTGACGCCCGTGGCGCCCACGAGCAGCGAGCCGTCGTCGTGGACATTGAGCGACTGAGGTTGGGTGGAGATGAACGAACCGTTGGGACGAAGGGCGAACGAGGGATCGAGCAGGCCGTCGTCGTTGAGACGGGCGAGCACCGGGGATGAAAGCGCACCGCCGACGCTGGCGGTGAAGTTGCCGAAAACGATGGTCTTCGGGTCGGTCTGCTCCTGCCGGGTGAGCGCATAAATTCCGCCGACGGGCATGTGGCGGGCAAACGTGGAGTCGAGCGCGCCGTCGGCGGCGAGGAGGCGGGCGAAGCCGTTGGCCGCGGTGCTGTTGTAGTTCGTGAAATCGCCGGCGATGAGAATCTTGCCGTCCGGCTGGAGCGCGAGGGCGCGCACGCGGGAGTTGGTGCCGGCGGCGAGAAACGCGGTGTCGATGGAGCCGTCGGCATTGAAGCGGGCGAGATTGTTGCGGGTGACGCCGTTGACGGTGGTCGCGTTGAAATCACCGCCGACAAGCACCCGGCCGGTCGGTCCGGGCTCGACCGCGAGGCCGTAGGCCGTGTAGCCGGTCGAGCCGGCATTGAAGGCGAGGTCGACCGCGCCCGTGGCGGTGAGGCGGGCGACGCCGGCACGGGCCTGCGAATTCACCGTCGTGAAATTTCCGGCGATGTAGAGGCCGCCGCCGAAGGCCGGGACGATATCCACGACGGTCGAACTCGGGCCGGTGCCGACGGCGTTGAAGGTGGAGTCCACCGTGAAATCCGGGAGGAGGCGGACGACGCGGTTGGCGGAGAGACCGTTGAACGCGACAAAATTGCCGCCGAGGAGGATCTTGCCGTCGGGCTGGAGAGCCGCAGCGACGACGTTGGAACTGGGCCCGGACGTGGAGGAGAAGAGATTGATCGCGGTGACCGCGCCGCCGGAGATCGTGGCGATCGCGGACGCGCCGCTGCCACCGCCGCCGGAAAGCGACACGGTGGGAGCGGCCGTGTAACCCGCGCCGCCGTTGGTGACGGTGAAGCCGGCGACTTGGCCGGTGGTCGGGTTGTAAATGGCCGTCGCGGTGGCGGCGGTCGTGAAGCCGCCGCCGGTGAGCGTGACCGCAGGTGCAGAGGTGTAGCCGGAGCCGCCGGCCGGGGCGTAGGTGAAATCGAGCGTCAGATCGGATTTCAGGCGCACGACATTTTGCGCGGGCGTGCCGCCCCAGTGGGTGAAGGAGCCGGCGACGAGGAGTTTGCCGCCGGGGAGCGGGACGACGCGGTTGACGGCGCCATAGGCCCGGTAGATGCCGGTGACGGCAGAGTCGCGGGCACCGGTCGTCGCGATCCGGGCGAGGCTGCGGGTGTAGGACGTGGTGCCGCCGACGGTGTTGAAACTACCGCCGACGAGTGCGGCGCCGTCGCTCTGGACGGCAACACTGAGGACGGTGCTGTTGACGTTGGGGTTGAAGGCGGTGTCGTGCGCGCCGGCGGCCCCGAGGCGGATGAGGCGGTTGAAGGTGCCGCTGCCGTTGTAGGACGTGAAGGCACCGCCGACGAGCCAGCGG
>JBILLY010000928.1:0-2562 GCA_044375835.1 Opitutaceae bacterium | reverse complement strand
CACGATATTCGACATCAAAAACGTCTCGCGCTGGGCGGCGGCGCCGTGGCGGGTGGCGATGGCGTAGTTGGGCGCGAGGTGGCCGCGGTCGTAGCCGCTGCCGGTGTAGTCGTCGGGCGCGACGCGCGCGGCGGTGCGGCGGTCGGTCTCGAATTTGGCGGGCCGCTCGCCGGCCGACGGGATGCGCGCGAGATCGCGCACGCGGTAGGCGGCCCAGAGCGGGTTGCGGGCGGCGTCGCTGTAGCCGACGACGTAGGCGCGGTTGGCGAGGACGCGCAGTGCGGTGGTGCCGTCCGGCGTGGCGGTGCCGGCGAGGCGCGGCGCGCCGCCGTAGACGAGCGCGTTGTCGCCGGGCGCGGTTTTGCCGCCGGCGCTGTCGCCGTAGTAGAGCTGCCAGAGGTCCCAGACGACCTCGAGCGCGGTGACGCGCTTGTCGGCCTCGAAGGCATTGCCGACGAGGCGGCGCACCTCGGCTTGGCGCGGGGCGTGTTGGAGAAGATACCAGCCGCCGCCGAGCGCGGCGACGGCGAGATTGAGGAGGAGGACCCACTTGACCGCGCCGCGCGGGATGGGGATGGGGCGGGCGCCGGTGCGCGGGCGTCGTCGGGCCATCGTCGCTCAGCGTTCGCGCACGGTGCAGTCCGGATCGAGCGGGACGGCGGGGCCGGTCAGCTCGACGTCGTGCGTGTAGAGATATTTCCAGACGGCTTCGTGTTTGAACGTGCCGTCGCGGTTTTTCGCGGCGGCCGAGCCAGGCGTGACGGAGCTGTGGGCCTTCTTGGCGTCGCCCTTCACGTCGAAGGCGGTGGTGAGGCGGCGGGTATGGCCGAAGGGCGGGGCGCTGCTGTCGACGTCGACGATCGGGCCGTGTTGGTGCAGGCCGAGCATCTGCCAGGAGCGGCAGTAGTGGTCGCCGGTCCAGCCGCCGTCGAGCACGTGGCTGAAGCCGAAGATGCGGTTGGATGGCGTGGCGGAGGGAAACGCGTGCCACGTCTCGAACTGGTCGCGCGGGCCGCAGAGTGCGACGACGCGGTCGACGCGCTGGTGCACGGCGAAACGGGTCGCGGAGGTGGCGCCGTGCGAGCTGCCGGATACGATGACCTTGTCCCAGCGCACGGCGGCGCGGTCCTCGGTGAGAAACTGCTCCCATTTCCCGGCGGGGTGTTCTTTCGCGAGCCAGAGCAGGAACTGGCGCGTGCGCTCCATCATGCCGTCGGGCGGCTCGATTTTGGCCAGCGGCGAGAAGTCCTGTCCGGTCGTCGCCTCGAGGCGCATCTTGCCGAGGCTGGTGCCGTCGTCGCGCTCTTTGGCCGGGATGAGGCCGAACCATTTGTTGGCGTAGTGGGGTTGGATGGCGTGCAGGCCGTAGCCGGCGAGGCGGTCGAACAGCCCGGCGTTGTAGCCCATGAGCCAGATCACCAGGCGGCCGCGCGGGGCAACCTCGGGGGCGACGACGGCGTGTTGGAGGTCCTGGACCTTGCCGTCCTTGTCCTTGAAGACGAAGTCGATCTCGCGGTATTCGCGGGCGCGCGGATCGATCTCGCTGGCGCGCTTGGTCAGGTGGATGCGGCCGGCGGAGAGGCCGGCGTCCGCGGCGGCGGCAAGCGGGGCGAGGGCGGCGAGCGCGAGGGCGCCGGCGGTGGCGAGGGCGAACCGGGTGGACGCGGCAAGGCGGCGGGGGACGCGAGGCATGGTGCGGTGGTTATCGGGGTTGGCGGCGCGGTGTCGCGTCAAAATTTGCGCTGCTCGCCCGGCGTCGGGAAATCTGCCATCCCGGTCGCAACATGAGGATGCACTGGTTGGTTTCGGTGGCGGTGTGGGCGACGACGACGATGGCGGCGGGCGAGCTGCGCGTCGGCGCCGCGGCGGTGAACGTGACGCCGCCGCTGCGCATCCCGATGGCCGGCTACTACGCGACGCGGCTGGCGGAGGGCACGCTCGACGACCTGCACGCCAAGGCGATCGTCTTCGAGCAGGACGGCGCGCGCGCGGCGCTCGTGGCGGTCGATCTCGTGACCCTCGGGCGGCCGACGATCGAGGCGGCGCGGAAGCAGATCGCGGCGACGACGGGAGTGCCGCCCGAAGCGGTGATGATCAGCGCGACGCACAGCCACACCGGGCCCTTGCTCAACGGCATCTCCGAGCGCAACGCGGTCTACGGCGGGGACTCGGATCTCGCGGTGGCCTACACGCGGGCGCTGCCCGGCAAGATCGCGGAGGCGGTTAAGGCGGCGGAGGCGGCGCTGACGCCGGCGCGTCTGGCGGCGGCGGTGGGCGCGGAGCCGACGCTGCCCTTCAACCGGCGCTACGTGATGAAGGACGGCAGCGTGGGTTGGAACGTGGCGAAGCAGAGCACGGAAGTCGTGCGGCCGGCAGGCCCGATCGATCCGGCGGTGCCGGTGGTCTACGCGGAGGCGCTCGCGGACGGGCGGCCGTTGGCGACGTATGTGAATTTCGCGATGCACCTCGATACGGTCGGCGGGCTGAAGTTTTCGTCCGACTATGCGCACCCGCTCGCGCAAGTGCTGGGCCGCGTGAAGGCGCCGGGCATGGTAACGCTGT
>JBILLY010000927.1:0-2564 GCA_044375835.1 Opitutaceae bacterium | reverse complement strand
GACGGTTCGCCCTACGCGGCGCGGCCTCCGGCGCAGGGCGGCGGTGCGGTCTCAGCGGCCGGCCATGGAACGGACGGTGTCGTGGAAGCGGGGGAGATCGGCCAAGGTCACGACTTCGCCGGGGGCGCGGTCCCAGCCGTGGGCGCCGGGCCAGAGGCCGCGGACGAGGAAGTTTTCGTGGGCGGCGACCATCGGGGCCACGTGCAGGTAGTCCTTCTGCTCCTTTTCGTCGCGCACGGGCGCGACGTGCGCGGCGGGGATCGGGGCGATGCGGCCGCTGGAGAGGTGGGCGAGGTTGTTCAGCGCGACGAAGGGGCGGGCGTCGACGAGCGTGGTGGCGGGGCGGGGCGACTCGCCGCGCAGGTAGCGGAAGTAGTCCTGGTGGTTTTCCGCGAGCGGGTCGAAGGGATCGAGCGGGGTCTTCTCGAGGCGGCCGTCGTTCCAACGGATCTCGATGTGGCCGCCGACGGCGTAGCGGAGCGTGGCGTGGTCGCAGAGCACCATCTCGCAGTGGGAGCTGGGGCCGGCGCAGGCGTGCGACACGGCGAAGCGCATGGTGATGCCGGTGGTGGTGTCGGTCTCGACGAAGAACGTGTCGGCGCCCTCGATGGCGTGGGCGCGGTAGAGTTCGGCGCGCACGGCGGCGAGCTGGGCCCAGCTGAAGAGTTCGGGGCCGCCGGTCCAGAAGAGGAGGTTGTGGACGAAGTGGGCCATGGCGTTGCCCAGGCAGGAATCGAGGACCACGCGGTCGTCGATCATGAGGCGGCCGGCCCAACGGTTGCGGGAAAAATAGCTGGCGGGGCGGGGCCAGAGGGCGGTGAGCGTGGCGCCGCGGATGGCGCCGAACTCGCCGGCGAGCAGGCGCTCCTTCAGGGCGAGGCGGGACTTCTCGATGATGAAATTGAAGCCGACGCAGGAGGCGCGGCGGGCGCGCGAATCCGCGACGATCATGCGCTCGAGCTCGGCGTGGTCGAGGGTCGGGGGTTTTTCGAGGTAGGTGGGCAGGCCGAAGGACGTCGCGGCGGCGTGCATCTCGGCGTGGAGCTGGATGGGCGTGGGGATGACGACGAGGTCGAGCGAGCGGTGGCAGGCCTCGAGCATCGCGCGGTAGTCGGTGAAGACCTGCACGCCGCGGGCGGCGAAGCGCCAGCCCTGCTGTTCGTTGGCGAAGAGGGCGGCGGAGGGGTCGCAGGCGCAGACGAGGCGGGCGTGGCCGCGCTCCTCGAGGCGGGCGATGGCGTGATGATGGGAGCCGGCGAAGCCGCCCATCCCGATGATGGCGATGCGGACGGGGGGCTTCATGCGGGGGAGGCCTCGGCGCGGGACCCAGCGCTTGGGGAAAACGCCAAACGCCAAAATCCAAAGGCCAAAGACGGTGCCGGCAGACGAGGCCGGGAGCCGCGGGTGGGGGCGGTTTTTCCGGGAGCGGGAGCGTTCCGGAATGCAGGAGTCTCGGCGGGCCTCATGGTGCGCGACGTGAAGGCGATGCGGGCTTCACACGATTTTGAGGCGGGGGAGGTCCTGGCCGTCGATGAGGCCGACGGGGCGGCCGGCGCGGTCGACGACGATGAGGTCGTCGATCTTGTGGGCTTCGAAGAGGCGGAGGGCGTCGACGCCGAGGGCATCGGCGGCGATGACCTTGGGCGAGCGGGTCATGAAGGTGGAGACGGGCTTTTGCAGGAAGTCGGGGCCGGTGAGGGCGCCGCGGCGGAAGTCGCCGTCGGTGAGGATGCCGGTGAGGCGGCCGGTTTTTTTGGCCACGAGGGCGATGCTGCCGCTCTTGGCGCGCGTCATCGCGAGGATGGCGTCCTGGGTGGAGACGGTGTCGGGAGCGGTCGGGAGGCGGTCGCCGGTGCGCATGATATCCTGGACGCGCAATAGCAGGACGCGGCCCAGATTCCCGGCCGGATGAAATTTCGCGAAATCATCGCGGGTGAGGCCGCGGGCTTCGAGGAGGACCATCGCGAGGGCGTCGCCGAGGGCGAGGGCGGCGGTGGTGCTGGCGGTGGGGGCGAGCTTGAGCGGGCAGGCCTCGCGCGGGACGCGGTAGAGGAGGCGCAGCTCGGCGGCGCGGGCGAGGTCGGAGTCGGGGCTGCCGGTGAAGGCGACGATGCGGACGGCGAAGCGTTTGAGCATCGGCACGAGCCGGAGGATCTCCTCGGACTGGCCGCTGTTGCTGAGGAGGAAGGCGAGGTCGCCCTCGTCGACGAGGCCGAGGTCGCCGTGGAGGGCCTGGGTGGCGTCGAGGAAGCAGGAGGAGACGCCGGTGCTGTTGAAGGTGGCGGCGATTTTCTGGGCGATGGCGGCGCTTTTGCCGACGCCGGTGAAGATCAGTTTGCCGCCGGCGGCGATGACGGTTTCGACGGCGCGGGCGGTGGCGACGAACTCGGGACCGAGGCTGCGGGCCGTCTCGCGGAGGGCGTCCTGCTCGATGCGGATACAGGACCGAGCGCGCGCGAGGACGGATTTCGGAGGCAGCGGCATTTAGGGTTTGAGTCGTCGGAGGAGGTGCGGAAGTTAGGCCGAACCGTCCCTCGTTCAATTCCTTTTCCCGTCGTGCACCG
>JBILLY010000925.1:0-2566 GCA_044375835.1 Opitutaceae bacterium | reverse complement strand
CCCTCCGCCCCATGCTCCGCCTCGCCCGCCGCCCGCTCCCGTTTCTTCTTTCTTCTTTCTTCCTTCTGCTTTGCTCCCTCGCCGCCGCGCCGCGCCCCAACGTGATCGTCATCATGGCCGACGACCTCGGCTTCTCCGACCTCGCGTCCTACGGCAGTGAGATCGCCACGCCCCACCTCGACCGCCTCGCCCGCGAGGGCCTGCGTTTCACCCAATTCTACAACACCAGCCGCTGCTGCCCCACGCGCGCCGCGCTGATGACCGGCCTCTATCCGCACCAGGCCGGCGTCGGCCACATGATCGATGCCTTCGCCGCCGCCCGTCGCACCGCCTTCAACAGCCCCGCCTACACCGACCGCCTCGCCGCCCACACGCCCACCGTCGCCGAGGCGCTCCGCCCCGCCGGCTACCGCACGCTGATGGTGGGCAAGTGGCACCTCGGCTACCGCCCCGCCGAGTGGCCCGTGGCGCGCGGCTTCGACCGCTCCTTCCTCGTCATCGACGGCGCGATGAATTTCCACGGCTACGGCCCGCAGCACACCTTGCCGAACGGCGAGCGCGGCTTCCCGCCGATGGCGCTCGACGGCGCGCCCTACACGCCGCCGATGGAAGGCTTTTTCGCCACCGATGCCTTCACGGATCGCGCGGTCGACTTCGTCCGCGAAGCGCGCCGCGCCGACCAGCCGTTCTTCCTCTACTTCGCGCACACCGCCCCGCATTGGCCGCTCCATGCCCGCCCCGCCACCATCGCCAAATACCGCGGCAAATACCGCGCCGGCTGGGACCGCCTCCGCGTCGACCGCTACGAACGCATGAAACAACTCGGCGCCATTGACCCCACGTGGCCCCTCGCCCCGCGCCCGGAGAGCCTCTCCGCCTGGGACGCCCTCCCCGCCGACAAACAGGACACCTGGGACCTTTGGATGGCCGTCTACGCCGCGCAGATCGAGGAAATGGATACGTCCATCGGCCGTCTCCTCGCCGCCCTCCGCGAAACCGGCGCCGACCAAAACACCCTCGTGCTCTTCTTCTCCGACAACGGCGGCGCCGCCGAGCGCCCCGTCAAAACCATCGAGGGCGCAGCTCTCGGCTCCCGCGATTCCTACGAAGGCTACGCCGTCGACGGCGCGCACCTCAGCAGCGCGCCGTTCCGCAAAACCAAAAAATTCACGCACGAGGGCGGCATCAGTTCGCCGTGCATCGCCTGGTGGCCCACCGGCATCCCGGCCGAACGCCGCGGCCAATGGATCACCACACCCGGCCACGTCATCGATATCATGCCCACCTGCCTCGACCTCGCGGGCACCGCGCTCCCCGCGGTGCACGCCGGTGCGCGCACCGTGCCGCTCGCGGGCGTCAGCCTCGCGCCGCTCTTCGCCGGCCGCCCCGTCGCGCGCCCGCAGCCGCTCTTCTGGGAACACGAGGGCCACCGCGCCGTGCGCGACGGCAATTGGAAGCTTGTCGCCACTCACGGCGGCCCTTGGGAACTCTACGACGTCGTCGCCGACCGCACGGAAATGAACGACCTCGCCGCCCGGTTCCCCGACCGCGTGCGCGACCTTTCCGCCCGCTACGACGCCTGGGCCAAGTCCGCCGGCGTCCTTCCTTGGATCAACCTCCCGCCCCCCACCGGCGGCAAAGGCGGCAAGAAGAAACAGTAGCGCCCCTCGCGCGCGACCGGAGGCAGCACCTTCCGGTCGCAGCCTCCCGCCTGGAGGTTTTCCGAGCCGATCCGTTCAAGCCCGCCTCGCACCGACCCGCCGCGAAGAACGAAGATTGAGCCGCCGCGTCCGCCCCGCCGTAGTCCACCGATGCGCGTCGTTTCGCTGCTGCCCCCGCTTCGCCTCGTTTTCGTCATCGCCCTGCTCGCAGCGGCCGGCGCGCTCCGGCTCGCCGCGGCCACCTTCACGAGCGACGAGACGCTGCGCGCCGCGCTGGTCGACTTGCTCGACCGGCGCCTCGCGCTGATGCCCGAAGTCGCCGCGCACAAGTTCCGCACCGGCGCCCCGATCACCGATCCGGCCCGCGAACAAGCCGTCATCGACACCGCGATCGCCGAGGCCCGCGTGCTGCGCCTCGAGCCCGACGGCGTGCGCGCCGTCTACACGGTCCAGATCGCGCTCGCCCGCCGCGTGCAGGAAGCGTGGCACGCGCGGTGGCGCGGCGGCGCGGCCACCCCGCCGCCGGCCCGCGATCTCGCCGCCGTGCTCCGCCCGGAACTCGACCGGCTCGGCCGGCTCCAGTTGCCCGCCCTCGCGCTCGCCGCCCCGGGCCTCGCCGTCGCCCCCGCCGCCATGCTCCGCGCCGCCCTCGCCCCGCTCGCCCGGCACCACGGTCTCGCACCGACGGACCTCGACGAGCTCGGGCGCACCCTCGCCGCCCTCCGCCTCGCCGGCCCGTCCACGCTCGCCGCCGTGCGCGCCGCGGGCGTCCTGCGTGTCGGCACCACCGGCGACTACGCGCCGTTTTCCGATGATCGCGGCGGCCCGCTCGCCGGCCTCGACATCGGCCTCGCGGAGGACTTCGCGCGCTCGCTCGGCGTCGCGGTGCAGTTCGTGCACACCTC
>JBILLY010000926.1:0-2566 GCA_044375835.1 Opitutaceae bacterium | reverse complement strand
AATGGATCGGCTATCAAGATCGCCTTCTGGAGCCGCTGCTTTCTTAGCTCGGTGTTTGAACGTTCCAGATTTCGATTTGGAGGTGGGCATAGAAATTGTGCCTAACAGCGTTATTTGCCCCAACCCAGTCGGGGTATATCGGCGGGGTGGGTGGTGAGCACGGGTCGGACGGTGTCCCCTGAGATGCGACAGGTCAAGGAGTAGGAAAATTGGAATTGCCCGGTATGGCTTTCGGCGGAACCTGCACGAACCACGAAAAGCCTTACCGGTGAAGGGCTGCTCCCGGCATGGTCCAAGGCAGAGGGGCAAAAGCGGGGTCAGGTAACATGAGCGGCAAGTCGGGATAGCGCCTGCACGAGTGGCTCGGTGGTATACTGGCGAGCGCCATGATCTACACGGGAATCGACTATCACAAACGTTACTCGGTCGCCTGCACGCTGGACGCGCATGGCTAGGCGTTGGGGGTTGGGGCTACCGCCGCCGCCGGTGCAGTGCCGCGGTGGCCGATCGGCGCCTGCATAGGCGCCCTCCGCTGGCCGGACCGTTCCGGGCGGGCACCAAAAATTCAGCCGGGCTCGTCCGCGCCGGTTGGCGGCGGACGGGACCCGGCGGTAGATCGGCATGCTGGAGGCGTGGAGCGACTTGAACCCACGTGCCCCTGGCCTTTGCGCCTCGCGACGTGCGACGGTGGGAGGGCGCGAAGGGGGAAAAGGGAGAAGGTGGGAAAGTGGGAAAGCGGGAAACGGGGGCGAACTTGAAGTCGCGCGATGCCTTCGGGTCAGGGGCCGGGGGCGGACCAGCGGACGAGGGCGAAGGTGACGGCGGCTGCGAGCAGCGGGAGCAGGACGAATCGGCTCGGGGGAAAGGAGGTGAGCAGCGATGGCGCGGCGAGCGGCCCGAGACCCGGAGTGGGGGCGGCGGCGGGCGGGCCGGACGGCAACGCCCCGGCGCCGGCGACGAGCCCGATCAGCCCGACGGCGACCCCGAGGTGCGCGTGCCACGCCGCATACAGGAGGGCGAAGCCGCCGGCGAGGAACACCACGACGATCGCGAGGTGCAGGCCTTTGACCACGCGGAGGCGGGAGCGCGCCCCCATCGGGCGCGGGCGTTCGGGGGCGGGCCGCGCGAGGGGCGGCGGGTCGGGCGGGGTGGCGGACCCGGCGCCCGGGAGCGGGGCGGGGGCGACGGCGCGGCGGCCGCGCCGGGCGGCGTCGGCAGAGGCGTCGGCGGCGGCAGGCGGAGCGGGAACGGTCAAGAACGGCCGTGTTTGATCAACGGGAGGACGGCGCGGGCGGTCAGCACGGAGTGGTGATGGAGGCGGGTGTGCGCGGCTTCGCGCGGGATGTTGGCGCGGAGGCAGGCTTCGGCTTCCAGCCAGTCGTCGCGGTCATGGCCGTCGGTCGAGCCGCGAGCGTGGTAGAGGTGGTTGGCGTAGCTGCGGATATCGTCCTCGGTGGGGGTGCCCGGCGGGACGGCGGCGGGCGGGCTGAGGGCGGCTCGGACGGTCGGTGCCACGAGGATGGCGGAGGCGGTGCGCGCCGCGGGCACAGCGGGAAGGACGGCGGCGGACGGGCCGGGGATGAAGGGAGCGGTGGTGGAGGTAGGCATGGGTGTGACGGTGCGAAGGTGCGAAAGTGTGAAGGTGGGAGGGAGTGAAGGCGCGGAGGCGGGAAGGTGGGAAGGTGCAGAGAGGAGGACGGGCGAAAGGGGCGGGTCAGTCGGTGGCGGCGGCGAGGTGGGCGACTTCGTGGCGGTGGGTTTGGCGGAGTTCGAGGAGCGAGAGGTCGACGTGCACGGCGGAGGTCGCGTGATCGAGGCGGGTGACGTTGACCGTGGGGACGGAGATGGGCTTGGGCGCATACCACGGGCCGGTGTCCACGAGGAGTTCGCGGAGCGTCCAGGTAGGGGCGTCCATCCGGAAGCCGCGCACGGTGCCGATCGGGCCATCGGTCGCCTGCAGGTGATAACCGGTGACGGCGCCGGTGCTGCGGAGGTGGATGTCGTCGCGCTGGAGATGGCCGTGGTGGAGGGAGTGGCCGGGGACGGGCGGCAGTTTCACGGCGGGGATGCCGGCGATGACGCCGATGCCGAAGTCGGGCCAGTAGGCGGGCCACCCGAAGTGGGAATAGTAGGCGGCCTCGGTCTGGCGGGAGACGGGGCGGTGGGCGTCGATGGACGGGCTGGTTTCGATCTGGTGCCGGGAGAGGTGGACGGCGAGGACGGCGGAGGAGGCGTCGACGGGGCCGAGGGCATCGTCGCCGAAGACGCGGGGCGGCAGCAGCACAAGCCGGCCCGGGAGCCAGTTGCCGGTGTCGGCGACGACGTAGCGGACCACCCAGGAGGTGTCGTCGAAGTAGAAATCTTTCACGTGGCCGATGGGGCCGTCGGTGGCGCCGAGGGTGCGGCCGTGGAGATCGGAAAGGTTGCGGAGCACGCCGGAGGATAGGAGCGGGGGCGGGCGCGGGGTATGGGGTTTAACCCGGGGGGATCGGAAAATTGGGAAATTGGGAAATCGGGAAATTGGGAGGGGGGATGGATTATGGGTCATAGGTGATGGGTTATGGGT
>JBILLY010000923.1:0-2572 GCA_044375835.1 Opitutaceae bacterium | reverse complement strand
TCGACTACCTCCGCGACGTCAAACCCATCGTCACCCAGCACTGCGTCCGCTGCCACGGCGCGATGAAGGAAGAGGCCGGCCTGCGCGTCGACACCGCCGCCTACATGCGCCTCGGCGGCGACAGCGGCTCGCTCGTGAAACAGAAAGAAGGCGGCATCTCGCTCCTCCTCCAGGTCATCGAGGGCAAACACGAGGACATCTCGGCGATGCCCTACAAGAAGCCACCCCTCTCCGCCGCCGAGATCGCCACGCTCCGCACGTGGGTCGCCCAGGGCGCCCCTTCCCCCGAAAACGAGGAGCCCGGCGTATTCACCCACTGGGCTTTCGTCGCGCCGCAGCGCCCGACGCCGCCAACGCTCGACGCCGCGGTGCTGCCGCCGCGCAATCCGATCGACGCCTTCATTGTTTCGGCTCTGGCCGCCGCCAAGATCGCACCGGCTGCACCCGCCGACCGCATCACGCTCCTGCGCCGCGCCGCGCTCGACCTCACCGGCCTCCCGCCCAAACCCGCCGAGGTCGACGCCTTCCTCGCCGACTCCGCGCCCGACGCCTTCGAGCGCGCCGTCGACCGTCTGCTCGCCTCCCCGCACTTCGGCGAGCGCTGGGCGCGCCCGTGGCTCGACGTCGCCCGCTACGCCGACTCCAACGGCTACTCCATCGATGCCCCGCGCCAGATCTGGCGTTACCGCGATTGGGTGGTCGACGCCCTCAATCGCGATCTGCCCTACGACCAGTTCGTCATCGAACAACTCGCCGGCGATCTCCTGCCCAACCCCACCGTCGCCCAGCGCATCGCCACCGGCTTCAACCGCAACACCCAGATCAACCAGGAGGGCGGCATCGACCCCGAGCAGTTCCGCGTGGAGGCCGTGCTCGACCGCGTCAACACCCTCGGATCCGCCTTCCTCGGGCTGACCCTCTCCTGCGCCCAGTGCCACGACCACAAATTCGATCCGATCTCCCAGAAGGATTACTACCAGCTCTACGCCTTCTTCAACAACTCGCCCGACGACGGCCACGGCGAGAACCGCCCCGGGAGCGCGATGTATTTCGAGAAATCCGGCGCGCCGCTCCCCACCCTCGCCGCCGACCTCGACGCCACCCGGGCCGAGCTGCGAAAGTTCCTCGATGCCGCCGGTCCCGACCTCGAGGCTTGGCGCGTCGCCTTCCCGCCGGAGAACCGGAAAAAGCAACGCCTCTCCTCGCTCCGCGCCGCCCTTGATGTGCCCTGGGAAAAACAGACGTTCTCGCAACGCCGCGCCGTTTACAGTCTCGCGCGCCCCGACGACGCCGCCTTCAAGGCCCTCAATTCCAAACTCGGCGACCTCGAGCGCCGCGAGCGCGAAGCCGACTCCACGCTCGTGATGACCGAGCTGCCCCAGCCGCGCGAGAGCGTCCTCTTCATCAAGGGCGACTTCACCCGCCGCGGCGACGTCGTGAAGCCCGGCGGCATCGCCGCTCTTCCGCCCCTGCGCGGCGAAAACCTCAACCGCCTCGACCTAGCCCGCTGGATCGTCGACCCCGCCAATCCCCTCACCGCCCGCGTGCTCGTGAACCGGATCTGGCAGCAGTATTTCGGCCGCGGCCTCGTCGAGACCGAAAACGATTTCGGCACCCAGGGCCTCCCTCCCACCCACCCGGAGCTGCTCGACTGGCTCGCCACCGAACTGGTCCGCCGGAACTGGAGCCAAAAGGCGATCCACCGCCTCATCGTTACCTCCGCCACCTACCGCCAGTCCTCGCGCGCCCGGCCCGAGCTCGAGCTCTCCGATCCGATCAACAAACTGCTCTCCCGCCAGGCCCGCCTCCGCCTCGATGCCGAGGTCGTCCGCGACGTCGCCCTCGCCGCCTCCGGCCTCTTCGTCCCCAGGCTCGGCGGCCCGCCCGTGTATCCGCCTCAGCCCGACGGCGTGATGTCGCTCGGCCAAGTGAAGCGCGAATGGAAACCCAGCACCGGCGAAAACCGCCACCGCCGCGGCCTCTACACCCACTTCTGGCGCGCCACGCCCCATCCCGCCCTCGCGGTCTTCGACGCCGCCGACGGCTTCAGCGCCTGCACGCGCCGCCTTCGCTCCAACACTCCGCTCCAGGCCCTCACGCTGCTCAACGACCAGCAGTTCTTCGAGTTCGCCCAGGCCCTCGGCCAGCGCGTCCGCGACGAAGCCCCCGGCGAGATTACGGACCAACTCGCCTACGCGTTCCGGCTCTGCGTCGCTCGCCCGCCCACCGCCGCCGAGGGCACGCGCCTCCTCGCCCTCTTCAACCAGCAGATGGCCAAGGCCGCCGGCGAAACGCCCGCCCGCGTCGCCGCCGCCTGGACCGCCGTCTCCCGCGTCCTCCTCAACCTCGACGAAACCATCACCCGCGAATGAACCCGTCGCCCGTCCCCCCGTCCGAGTTTCTGAGCGCCCAGACGCGCCGCCATTTCTTCAGCCGCTGCGCGATGGGCCTCGGCGGCATCGCGCTCGCCTCGATGCTCGGCGAGCGCCGTGCCTCCGCCGCCCCCGCGGCCCTGCCCAACCCGCTCGCCCCGCGCCCCACCCACTTCCCCGCCCGCGCCAAGAATGTCATC
>JBILLY010000672.1:0-3476 GCA_044375835.1 Opitutaceae bacterium | reverse complement strand
TCGGCAGCGCAAAGCTCTTCTTCCACAGCTCGCGCCCGTCGCGCTTGTCGTGGCACACGAGCGCCCGCTCCGCGCCGTTGGCCGTCGCCGTCGGCTGGAACAGCCGGTCGCCCCAGATCACCGGCTGACCGTGCCCGCTGCCCGCCACCGGCACCCGCCAGAGGAAATCCGCCTCGGTCCATTTCACCGGCACGCCCTTCGCCGCGCTCACGCCCGTGCCGTTCGGCCCGCGGAACCGCGTCCACTCCTGCGCCGTCGCCGCCGCGCCCGCCGCGAGCGCGAGCCAAACCGCCGCACCTGTCGTCCGAAGTCGCCGTGGGGAAATATTCATGGGGGAAAACGCGAAAGCGCGCCGAGCACACGGCCCGCCCTCCGCGCCGTCAAAGCCATTCCCGTGCCGCCGCCCGCCCGCTCCGCGGCCGTCCGGTTCGACCGGAGCGCGGCGCGTCCACGCCCGGGAGCGCGCCCCCTGGGCGCACCCACGACCATCCGGCCCGCAAAGCCGCCCACCCACTTGAGCGTTGTGCGTTGGACGTTGGGCGTTGAGCGTTCCGCCCGCACCCGGCCTCGCCCCCCGAGGTCCCTTCGTCCTTTGGTCTTTGGTCCCTTGGTCCTTTTCCTCCCCATGCCCCCGCTCCGCCACCTCCCCCTCGCCTTCACCTTCACCGCCCGTCTCGCCCTCGCCGTCTCCGCCTTCGCCCCGCTGTCCGCCCGCGCCGCCGCGTCCGGCGACTGGCCCGGCTGGCGCGGCCCCACCGCCGACGGCCACGCCCCCGCCGCCGCCGCATCCGCCCTCCCCGTCCGCTGGAGCGAAACCGAGAACGTCCTCTGGCGCACCCCCGTCCGCGGCCGCGGCCACAGCTCGCCCACCGTCGTCGGCGACCGCCTCTACGTCGCCACCGCCGACCCCGCGACCAACGAGTCGCTCGTCCTCGCCTTCGACCGCGCCACCGGCCGCTCCGTCTGGGAAACCGTCGTCCACCGCGGCCCGCTCGAGAGCGGCGCCCACCGCAACGCCTCTCCCGCCGCCGCCACCGTCGCCTGGGACGGCGCGCGCCTCTACATCAATTTCCTCCACGCCAAAGCCGTTCACACCACCGCCCTCGCCCCCGACGGCAAAATCCTCTGGCAGACGCGCGTCGCCGACTTCGCCGTCCACCAGGGCTTCGGCGCCTCCCCCGTCGTGCACCGCGGTGTCGTGCTCGTCGCCGCCGATAGCCGCGCCGGCGGCAAGTTCGCCGGCCTCGACGCCGCCACCGGCAAAATCCTCTGGTCCCAGGACCGCCCCAAAATCGCCAACTACCCCTCGCCCGCCCTCGTCCGCGCCGCCGGCCGCGACCAAGCCGTCCTCGCCGGCTGCAACCTCATCGCCGGCTTCGATCCGCTCTCCGGGAAAAAACTCTGGGAGATCGAAGGCTCCACCGAGGAGACCGTCGTCACCGCCGCCACCGACGGCCGCCGCATCTTCGTCAGCGGCGGCTACCCGCGCAGCCACGTCGTCGCCGTCGAGGCCGACGGCTCCGGCAAGATCGCCTGGCAAAACCCCACCCGCGTCTACGTGCCGTCGATGCTCGTGCGCGAAGGCCACGTCTACGCCGTGCTCGATGCCGGCCACGCCGTCTGCTGGGACGCCGCCACCGGCGAAGAGCGCTGGCGCGAAAAGGTCGACCGCGATTTCTACGCCTCCCCCGTCATGGTCGGCTCCCGCATCTACGCCACGAGCCTCCGCGGCGTGACCTCCGTCTTCGAAGCCACCCCCGCCGCCTTCAAGCTCCTCGCCCAGAACCCACTCGGCGACGAAGCCTTCGCCACCCCCGCCATCGCCGGGGACCGCCTCTACCTGCGCGCCATCAAGAAGGGCGAACCGCGCCAGGAATTTCTCTGGTGCATCGGCGCAAAGTGACCGCCCCGCCGCTCGTAAACAGGTAGGGCGAGGCGTCCCCGCCGAGCCGTCGCCCATGCCGCCCACCCGTCTCCCCTCGTCGCCACGCCCGCCCTTCTCCCCTCGTCGCAACGCCATCACCCGGTTCCTCGCCTCGCCCACCTCGCGCCCTGCGTGCGGCGCGCGCCCGCGCGTCGAATCGACCGTCGCCTTGCCTTCCGCGTCGCGTGACTAGCGTGAACCGCCGTTCCCCGCCGTGATGCCCTCGCCCCGCCTTCACCGTTCCTTCCGCGTCGCCTCCCTGCTCGCCGTCGCGCTCCCGCTCGCCGTCGCCGCCACCGCGCCCGTCGCCCGCGCGGCCCTCGCCCCGTCCGCCCGCCTCCTCGCCTCGCCCGAGCCCGGCTGGCCCCAATTCCGCGGTCCGCTCCGCGACGGCCACAGCCCCGAGCGCGGCCTCCTCCCGGCCTGGCCCGAGTCGGGCCCGCCGCTCCGCTGGTCCGCCCCCGGCGCCGGCCGCGGTTTTTCCTCTCCCATCATCGGCGGCGGCCGGCTCTACGTCACCGGCGACATCGCCGACGAGACGCGCATCCTCGCCTACTCCCTCGACGGCCGCCCGCTCTGGTCCGTCGTCAACGGCGCGTCCTGGCTCAACCAATACCAGGGCGCCCGCGCCTCCGTCACCTACCGCGACGGCCGCCTCTACCACCAAAACGCCCACGGCCGCCTCGTCTGCCTCGACGCCGCCACCGGCCGCGAACTCTGGCACCTCGACGTCCTCGCCCGCTGGGGCGGCGAAAACATCACCTGGGGCCTCAGCGAATGCCTGCTCGTCGACGACCGCGCCGTCTACGTCACCGCCGGCGGCCGCGCCGCTTGGCTCGCCGCCCTCGACCGCCGCACCGGCGCCGTGCTCTGGACCACCCCGCCGCCCGTCGGCCCCGACGCCCCGCTCGAGACCGCCACCTACGCCGCGCCGATTCTCTTCGAGTTCGCCGGCCGCCGCCTGCTCGCCGGCTGCACCAAATCCCTCCTCTACTGCCTCGACGCCGCCACCGGCGCGCTCCAGTGGACGCGCCCGCGTCCCACCTCCTACGCCGTCCTCGCCAGCTCGCCCGTGCTCGTCGGCGACGCCCTTTTCATGACCGCGCCGCTCGGCGCCCCCGGCCAACTCTACCGCCTGCTCGCCCCCGCCGCCCCCGGCGGAAAGATCGGCGTCGCCGACGCGTGGACCACGACGCTCGACACCTGTCAGGGTGGCGTCGTCCACGTCGCCGGCCGCCTCTACGGCTCCACCTACCCGCGCCGCGGCAGCTGGCAGGCCCTCGACGCCGCCACCGGCAAACTCCTCCACGAGACGACGGATTTCGCCAAGGGCGCCGTCCTCGCCGCCGACGGCCGCCTCTACGTGCTCGCCGAAGACGGCTGGCTCCTCCTGCTCGAGCCCACCGCGGAAAAATTCGAGGTGCGCGGCCGTATCCGACTTCCGGGCACGCGCGACCGTGATCGCGACGCCTGGGCGCATCCCGCTCTCGTCGACGGCCGCCTCTACCTGCGCTACCACGACACCCTCTTCTGCTACGACGTCCGCGCCCCG
>JBILLY010000215.1:0-7301 GCA_044375835.1 Opitutaceae bacterium | reverse complement strand
GCGCTGACCCGCCCCCCCGCTTGGCTGGCGCTCCTCCGCCCGCGTCGCGCGTCCGCATCGTCTCCCGGTCCCTTTCGCTTCCTGTTTCGCGCCGACTTGCGCCTCCTTGCGGCCATCCCCGTCGCCCGCCCGCCGCGCACGCCCACGTCGCCTCCGCCGCTCCGTCTTTTTTTTGCGCCTCCTGCGCTTCCTCGCGGCCATCCCCCTCCCCGGCTTCCGCGCCTTTCCCGCCCCCCCTCTCGCCCCCCCCTCGTCTGTCCGCCCCTGCCTCCCCCGGCGTTGGTTTCGCGGCGCCAAGGCTTCCGGGTCTCTCGTGGCTTCCCCGTCTTCCGTGTCGTCCGTGTGTTCCGTGGGCCCCACCTCCGTCCTGCGCCCTGACTCGTCGCCGCACCTTCCGCGGTAAAAATCGCGCTCGGTTTTTCCGCCGCGCCCGCCGCATGCTCTCGTCGGCGGTCCCCGGCGCGCCGTTTCGCCGCCGTGCCCGCTCCGTCCGTCCATGTCCCTCTCCGCTTCCATCGCCACCGAGCGCCTCCCCGCGCCCTTCGCCCGCGCCCGTTTCTACTACGGCTGGGTGATGCTGCTCGTCGCGGCCGCCGCGATGGTCGGCACCTTGCCCGGCCGCACCCAGGGCCTCGGCCTCATCACCGAAGCGCTGCTTGCCGACCTGCAGCTCGACCGCGTCGCCTACGCGCAGATGAACCTCTGGGCCACGCTCCTCGGCGCGCTCAGTTGCATCGGCGTCGGCCGCCTCATCGACCGCGCCGGCAGCCGCGGCGTGCTGGCCGTCAACGCCGCCCTCCTCGCCGCCGTCGTCTTTGCCATGACGACCGTCCACGGCGCCACCGGTCTGTTTCTCGCCCTCCTCGCCTCCCGCGCCCTCGGCCAGAGCGCCCTCTCCGTCGTCAGCCTAACGCTCGTCGGCCAATGGTTCCGCCGCCGCCTGCACCTCGCGATGGGCCTCTACTCCGTCGCACTCAGCATCGGCTTCATGGCCGCCTTCCCGTTGATCGGCGCGCTCGTGAAAAGCTCCGGCTGGCGCGTCGCCTGGGCCGCCGTCGGCGTCGGCCTCGTTATCCTTGTGGGTCTCGCGCTTTGGCTGGTTCGCCGCGGCCCCGCCGCCTGCGGCCTCGCCGGCGATCCCGTCGCGCCGCCCGCCGCGTCCGCCGTATCCACTCCGGCCGCACCCGACCCCGGCGTCACCCTCGGCGCCGCCCTGCGCACCCCGGCCTTCTGGGTCTTCGCCCTCGCCAGCTCGACCTACAACCTCGTCGCCTCCGGCATCGGCCTTTTCAACGAATCCATCCTTGCCGAGCGCGGTTTCGCCGCCGGCACCTACTACCGCAGCCTCGTCACCGTCGCGCTGCTTTCGCTCGTCGGCAATTTCCTCGGCGGCTGGCTCTCCAGCCGCTGGCCCGTCAACCGCCTCATGGCCCTCGCCATGGCGCTGCTCGCCGCCGCCCTCGTGAGCCTGCCGGCATTGCGCACGCTCCCGCAGGTCGACGCCTTTTCCTTCGTCATGGGCCTCGCCGGCGGCTTCGTCATCGTGATCTTTTTCAGTTTCTGGGCGAAAGCCTTCGGCCGCGCCCACCTCGGCCGCATCAACGGCGCCGCCCAGATGCTCACCGTCCTCGCCTCCGCCGTCGGCCCGCTCCTGCTCGCACAATGCCACGCGCTCACCGGCTCGTATGCCGCCGTGTTCTACGCGCTCGCCGCCGTCGTCGCGCTCCTCGCCGTCGCCGCCTTCGTCGTGCGCGTGCCGGTCGCGGACGAACCGCGCTGACGCCGCCAACCGCCCCCCGAAACCGCGCCGGGTGCGATCAAACCTCTGCCTGCGGACGATTTCACTCGCTCGGTGACATCGCGAATTTCGGCGGCGACTAGCCGCCCCCATTTCCTGCCTGCGCCGGCGATCAGCCGGAGCCGCCCTCCAAGATCTCGCCCCATTGGCGAAATCCATCAGCGGGCCATTCCGTTCTCTACGCCCTCTCGGGCAAAGTCTTGATCACACCCAACCGCGCCCGCGTGGGCGCCTACTTCGCCGCGACGAGCGCACCCGCCACCAACGGCGCGCCATACGGCAAGTCGTCCGGCAACGGCACAAACTCCCGGAACTGCGACCACAGGCGCGAGAAGTCCTTGTTCACGTCGCCCGACAGACAATCCGTGATGTCGCCCGCCGCCTCCGGGAAACGGTCGATCACCTGCTTGAAGGAGAAACCCGGCTGGTAAAACGCATACACGAGCTTGCGCATGTTCTCCACGCCCGTGCGCACCGCCGCGCCGTAGTCCGCAAACCGCTCCGGCGACAGATCGCCCGCCGCGAGGCCCGCGTGCACCGCATCCGCCACCAGCACCCCGCTCTTCAGCGCCAGCATCACCCCGCTGCTGAACACCGGATCGAGAAACGCAAACGCATCGCCCGCCAGCGCCAGCCCCGGCGCCGCGCAATACCGCGAATGCCGCGAATACTCGCTCGTCACCCAATACTCGCCGGTCGAGGCGCCCGTCGACAACCGGTCCTTGATCCAAAGGTTCTGCTCCACCTCGCGCGCGAAGATCGCCTGCGGGTCCTTCACGCCGCCGCGCGTCAGATATTTGCCCTCCGCCACCACGCCTACGCTCACCATGTCGTCGTGCTGCGGGATGTGCCAGAACCAGCCCTTCTCCGGGATAAACGCCACCGTCGTCTCCCCTTCGTCGATGCCTTCGCCGCGCTTCGAGCCGCGGTAGTAGGTCCAGACCGCGATCTTGTTCAGATACGGATCCTTCATCCGCCAGCCGCCGCCCTGCGCCGCCAACGCTTCCTTCCCCGTGCAGTCGATCGTCATCGGCGCGCGCACTTCATAGATGCGGCCCGCGGCGTCGCGCGCTTCCACCCCCACCACCGCGTCGCCTTCGCGCAACAGCCGCGTCACCGTCGTCCGCTCGCGCACCTCCGCGCCTTTCTCCCGCGCGTTGTCCAACATCATCTGGTCGAACTCCGACCGCAGCACCTGCCACGACTGCGCCACGGTGTCTTTGTCGTAGCGCGTGAAAAAATAAAACGGCTGCGCGCTCCCGCCGTCGCGCTGCACGAAGCGCACGCTGAATTTTTTGACGAAATGCGACGCCTTCATCTTCGGGATCAGCCCGATCCGCTCCAGCGGCTGGAAGGTAAACGGGATCAGCGATTCGCCGATGTGGTAGCGCGGAAACGCCTCGCGCTCGAGGATCAGCACGCGGCGGCCATACTCGGCCAGCAACGCCCCCGCCGTCGCCCCCGCCGGGCCGCCGCCGATGATGATCGTGTCGTAGGTGGACGAGTTCGAAATCGAGACCATGGGAGAAAATGAAAAACGGGCCGGGCGCCGCCCCTTCGGCTACGCGCCCCCGCCCGCCGCGGCGGCCCGCACGCTCGCCTGCAGCCGCCACAACACATAGCCGAGCCCCGCCCCGAAACCTGCGCCGTGCGCCGTGCCCCAGAGCAACATCCCGGTCGAACCCCGATACGTGCCCTTCAAAACTCCGCCGGCATAGTAGCCCGCGCTGTGCAGCGCGAACAGGACCAGAAACAGCACGAGAAATCCGCCCGTCGCGCCGAAGGCCCGTTGCAGCAGCCAAGCCATCGCCGCCAAGCCCAGCAGCGCCCCCCACAGGTCGGCGAGATGCTTTCCGCGCAACCCATACCAGCAGGCGCTCCAGATCACCGCATACACCAAAAAAACCGTCGCGAAACACAGCGCGAAGCGCTGCCACGAACCCGGTCCCGCCACCAGCCGGCCGAGCACCACGCCGCCCAGCCCGATGTAGACCAGCGCGATCACCGCATACATCGCCGGGCTGTCCCGCATCACTTTCCACGCCCAGATCCCGTAAGCCAGCGTGCTCACGGCAGCAAAGCCCGCGCCACCCCAACCGACCGCTCGCGGCAGCCCCGGCGCCGGCGGCAGCGTGCCGCCGTTGCGGGCGGCGATGGCATCGGGCGTGAGTCCGAAAAATTTCATGGCGGTGAGAGTAGGACCTGATCGGAACGTGAAATCGGATGGCTCAACGTAGCCCGCCTCGTGCGAGGCGGGACCGTCCGCCACACACTCTCGCTTCGCCCCGCGCGGTCACGAGCCCGGCTCCACCGGCAATGAGCATGAAATCGCAGGTCATGGGATTGTTTTTCGCCGCGCAGGACGCCGCGCGCCGCCGAAGGGTGCGCGCCACCGCCCGCTTTGCAACGCGTCCGTCATGGTTCCTCCCGTCATCATCCGCCCGCCGTCCCCGCGTTCGCCCCCGGCCCGACGCCCGGCGTCTCCGGCCGGTGCCGTCCCACCAGCCAATCGAAAATCGGCGACGCCATCAGCGTCGTCACCACCGCCATGATCACCAGCGTCGCGAACAACGCCGGCGAGATGATGCCGCGCTGCAGCCCGATGTTGATGATGATCAGTTCCATCAGCCCGCGCGCGTTCATCAGCGTGCCGATCCCCAGCGCCTCGCGGTTCGAGAGCCCCGTCGCCCGCGCCGCCAGCCAGCACGCCACGCCTTTGCCGCCGATCGCCGCCACCATCACCAGCCCCGTCATCGCCCACAGGTAGCCCGAGTCGAGCAGCCCGATCTGCGTGTTGAGGCCCGAGTAGGTGAAAAACAGCGGCAACAGCAGCGCCACCGTCAGCGGCTGCACCCGCGCGATCAACTCCCGCGCCACCAACCCGCGCGGCATCGCCGCCCCCATCAAAAACGCCCCGAACACCGCGTGCAGCCCGATCAGGTCCGTGAACCACGCGCCCAGCGCCATCAACGCCAGGCACACCACGAACTCGCGGTCCGACAGCTCCCCGCGCCGCTCGATGCCCGCCGCCCACCGCGCCAACAGCGGCCGCACCGCGCCCAGCGTCACCGCCACATAGCCGAGGCCGCCCGCGATGTTCATCACCGCGTAGGACACGTTGTCGTCGAAACTCGCCAGCACCACCGCCAGCAGGCACCACGCCGCCGCGTCGTCCAGCGCCCCCGCCCCGATCGCCACCGTGCCCATCGTCGTCCCCGTCAGTTTCTTGAAATGGATGATCCGCGCCAGCATCGGAAACGCCGTGATACACATCGATGCCCCGAGAAAAATCATCGCCTCCGCCAGCGTCGTCTTCGCCGGAAAGAGCTGCGTGTGCCGGTAAAAATACCAGCCGAGTCCCGCCCCGAGCACAAAGGGCGTCACCATCCCCGCCACCGACACTGCCAGCGCGGTCCGCAGCCGCGCCCGCACGATGTCCATCCGGAACTCCAGCCCCACGACAAACATGTAGGCCGCCAGCCCGAGCTGCGACACCGGGAACAGCACCCGCAGCGTCTCCGGCGGAAACAATTTCGCCGCCACCGCCGGCAGAAACAGCCCGAGCAGCGACGGCCCCAGCACCACGCCCGCGATCATCTCCGACACCACCTGCGGCTGCCCGATCTTCCGCCCGATCAGCCCCATCCCTTGGCAAACGAGGAGAATGACCGCGATCTGGAAGAAGAAATGGATCGCGAGCTGGAGGTTCGTCATCGGGGTGGAGCGGGGCCAGCCGTCGGAGACGTTTCGGCCCAACCTTGGTTGCCAGTCACGTCGGCAGAACCGCCGGCAAACGCGTCATATCCCGCCAACGGAGCGGCGAGCAGCTTGCTCGCCGTTCCGACCCGCCTGCGCAGCCCCGGTCAGCTGCCGCGCCCACCGCCGCCGGTGTCGCCGCCGCCTTCGCCCCGTCCTGCGGCCTCGTGCCCACTGCGACGTGCCGCGCGTCTCACTTCTTCACGCAGTAAAGGTGCGTGCCCGTGCGCACAAAAATCTCCCCGTCGACAAATGCCGGCGTGCACAGCGTGTAGCTGCCGTCGAGGGCGTTTTTCGCGAGCAGCTTGTAGGTCGGCCCGGCCTGCACCACCGCCGTCTCCGCCGCCTCGCTGATGATGTAGATTTTTCCATCCGCCAAAATCGGCGAGGCGCTCGTCCGTCCGATCCCCGTCTGCTCCGGGCCGTAAACTTTTTCGCCGGTCTTCGCCTTGATCGCCGTGAAGGCCCCCTGGTCGTCCACGAAGTAGAGCAGCTCCCCGTCGCTCACCGGCGTCGGCACGTCCGGCGCACCCTTGTCGGTCCACTTCCACGCCTGGTGCGTCGCCGTGATGTCGCCGGAGCCGCCCG
This sequence comes from Opitutaceae bacterium, assembly GCA_044375835.1. Classification (GTDB taxonomy): domain Bacteria; phylum Verrucomicrobiota; class Verrucomicrobiia; order Opitutales; family Opitutaceae; genus ER46. The sequence continues at coordinate 1,159 of JBILLY010000215.1, read as the reverse complement.
CCTTGTAGGTGATGAAGGGCGTCACGCGCGTCGGCGTGAAGATCAGCCCGTTCTTCACCAGCGGCGACGCGATCACGCGGAAATTCTTCGACTTGTTCGGATTCAACCCGCCGCCGCGCCACAGCTCCTTGCCCGTCGCCAGATCGTGCCCCGTCACGTAGTCCGCGCCGCCGATTACAAACTGCTTTTTGCCGTCGTGCACCAGCAGCGTCGGCGTCGAATACGAGTCCGGGCTCTCGTGCTCCGCATCCGTCGGCCGCTCGACTTTCCACAGCACCTTGCCCGTCGCCGCCTCGAGCGCGAAGAGGTAGCACGGATCGTCCGTGTAGAGTCCCTGCAACATCTGGAACACCAGCTTCCCGTCCACCAACAGCGGCGAGGAACCGTAGCCGAACTGGATGCCCATCTTGCCGAAATTTTTCTGGATATCGAAGGTCCACACCTGCTTCCCGGAAAAATCGAAACACGCCACCACCGCGTTGCCCGACACCACCCAGACATGCTTCCCGTCCGTCACCGGCGAGGGCGAGGACATGTTGTGCTTCATCTTGATGTCGTTGCCGCGGTCGTATTGCTGCCGCCACTTCTCCTTCCCCGTCGCGCGGTCGAGCGCCACGAGCAGCAACTCCTGCCCGCCCGGCCCGCGACCACCCGCCGGCCTCGGGCGCGCCTTCTTGCCGGGCGCCGGCTCCGGCGGCGGCGGCGGCACCGCGCTCGGATCTTCCTTCGACGGCGTGTTGATAAAGATCGTGTCGCCCCAGACCGTCGGCGACGACCCGCTCCACGCCGGCAGCTCGACTTTCCATTTCACGTTCTCCGTCGCGCTCCACTTCTCGGGCAGATTCTTCACCGCCGCCGTGCCGTCGCCGTTGGGCCCGCGCCAGTTGGGCCAGTTCGCGGCGGCCGATGCCGCCGGCGCCAAGGCCGTGAGCAGCGCAAGCAGCGCGGTCGGGACACAGGAACGGAAGGAGACGACGTCGTTTCTCATGGGGATGCGGCAGGAGGTGGGGGAGGTGGGGACCGGTAGCCCGGGCGATCCGGACTGGGGACGCCGCACTAGAGTCGGAGCCCGCCGGCTTGTCGAGAATGCGGACGGAAAGTTCCGCCCTGCGCGCGCCTTTCCCCTGTCTGTCGCTAGCCCGATTACTTCACACTCGGA
>JBILLY010000922.1:0-2577 GCA_044375835.1 Opitutaceae bacterium | reverse complement strand
CGCTTTCCTCGCCGCCTGTGTCGGCATGGGCCTCCTCCTCGAACTCAACAGCTACGGCGAACTCTACGTGATCCTGATGATGCGCCTGCCGCTCGCCGTGCTCACCGCGGCGTTCTTCGTCACGGCCGCCCGCCGCATCGCCGTCTGGTGGCAAGCCCAGCGCACCGCCCCCACCACCGTTTCCTCCTCGCCCTTCGCTACCACCCTCCACCTGCCCGTCCACGCCCCCGTCAAACCGTGGTGGGCCCGCGCCGTCATCGCCACCGGCGCCCTCCTCTTCGCCGCCACCTTCGCCGTGCAAACCAAGCTGTGGTGGGAGCGCAACCGCGGCGGCCTCCACGCCTGGTGGGACACCCCCGCCGACGTCCAGCCCGACCCCTACATGCAGGAACTCCGCCACGCCCTGCTCTGGGTCCGCACCCACACCGAGCCCAACGCCGTCCTCGTCGCCAACGCCTTCACGCCGGAAAACATGAAGAAGGACCACTGGGGCGCCCTCGACCGCACCCTCATGGGCGTCCACTTCTACTACTCCGCCCTCTCCGAACGCCGCCTCTGGTTCGAAGGCCCGGCCTACATCATGGACACCACGCGCGCCCGCATCCGCGCCAACCTCGCCTCCGATTTTTTCTACCGCCGCCGCACCCTCGACCCGCGGATCGTCGCCTCCGCCCCCTCCTACGTGCTCATCGATCGCCACCTGAAGGACGGCGCCGAAGCCTCCCTGCCGCTCGGCTCCCGCCTTTTCGCCAGCGACCGCTTCGAAGTCTACCGGCTCACGCCCAGCCTGATACTCGCCGCCGATCTGCCGCGCCCGATCGAAGCCGCCCAGCAACAACAACAGTAACGGCCAACCCGCCGTCCTTCGTCCGGCACCTCGCGCTCGTCCGCTCCGGCACCGCCCCGCCCCGCCGCGCAACTCCGCGCTCGTCTCCCTCCGCCGCCCGACCCAGTTTTCCCGCTTCCCGATGGAAGCCACCGCCGCCCCCAGCGCCCCGCCCGATCCCGCCGTGCTGCGCCGCCTCACGGCCCTCCTGCCCCCGGGCCGCGTCCTCACCGGCCCCGCCCACCTCGCCGCCTACGAGAGCGACGGCCTCTTCGCCTTCTCGGCCAAACCCCTCGCCGTCGTCGTCCCCGAGACCCAGGACGAGACCATCGCCGTCGTCCGTTTCTGCCACGCGGAGAAACTCCCCTTCGTCGCCCGCGGCTCCGGCACCAGCCTCAGCGGCGGCGCCCTCCCCTGCGCCGGCGGCATCGTCCTCTCGCTCAACCGCCTCAACCGCATCCTCCGCCTCGACCCCGCCGCCCGCGTCGCCGTCGTCGAACCCGGCGTCATCAACCTCGCCGTCACCGCCGCCGCCCAGCCCCACGGCCTCCACTACGCCCCCGATCCCTCCAGCCAGTCCGTCTGCACCATCGGCGGCAACGTCGCCTTCAACGCCGGCGGCGCCCACTGCCTCAAATACGGCATGACCTCCAACCACGTCCTCGGCCTCAAAGCCGTGCTCGCCACCGGCGAGGTCGTGGCCTTCGGCGGCGACTCCCGCGAACAGATCGGCCCCGACTGGACCGGCCTCTTCGTCGGCAACGAGGGCCTCTTCGGCGTCGCCCTCGAGCTCACCCTCCAGCTCCTCCCGCGCGCCGAGTGTTTCCACACCGTCCTCGCCGGCTACGCCACCCTCGAGCAGGCCGGCGACGCCGTCGCCGCCGTCGTCGCCTCCGGCCTCCTCCCCGGCGCGATCGAGATCATGGAAAAACTCGCCCTCGAGGCCGCCACCGCCGCCGTCCACGCCGACTACCCGCCCGGCTGCGAGGCCGTCCTCATCGTCGAGCTCGAGGGCCCCCGCGAAGTCGTCGCCGCCGACCGCGCCCGCCTCGACGCCCTCCTCGCCGCCAGCCGCCCCGTCGAAGTGCGCCCCGCCCGCGACGCCGCCGAACGCCTCGCCATCTGGAAGGGCCGCAAGAGCGCCTTCAGCGCCGTCGGCCGCCTCTCGCCCGACTTCATCGTGCAGGACGGCGTCGTCCCCCGCCGCCGCCTCGGCGAAGCCCTCCGCCGCATCAACGCCTGGTCCCGCGAATCCGGCATCCGCTGCGCCAACGTCTTCCACGCCGGCGACGGCAACCTCCACCCGCTCATTCTCTACGACGGGCGCGAGCCCGGCGCCCTCGCCCGCGCCGAGGAATTCGCCGGCAAGATCCTCCGCATGTGCATCGAGATGGGCGGCTCCATCACCGGCGAACACGGCGTCGGCGTCGAGAAACGCGACTACCTCGCGTCCCAGTTCGGCCCCGACGAACTCGACTGCCTCGGCCGCCTGCGCCGCGCCTTCGACCCGCTCGAAATCGCGAACCCCGGGAAAATGTTCCCCGTCGCCGGCCCCGCCCCCGCCCTCACGCACCCCGGCCTCCACCCGCTCGAGAAAGCCGGCGTCATCTCCCGCCAATGATCGCCCGCCCTGCATCGCACCGGCGCGCGCATGAGCCGAGAGCTGAGAGTCCAGAGCTGGGAGCAAAACCAAACGCCGCCCGCCCCGGCCCGCCCCTCCGCTCTCCGCCCGCCTGCCCGGGCTCTGGCCT
>JBILLY010000474.1:0-4428 GCA_044375835.1 Opitutaceae bacterium | reverse complement strand
GGGGCGGCCGAGGGCGAGGAGGGCGTTGCCGAAGTTGTAGTGGGTGGAGGCGACGCGCGGACGCAGGGCGAGGGCGGCGGTGAAATGCGGCACGGCCTCGGCGGGGCGGCCGGCCTTGTGGAGGGCGGAGGCGAAGTTGTTGCGCGCCTCGGCGGAGCGCGGATCGAGTTCGACGGCGCGCTGCAGGGAGGAGATCGCGGGGGACAGCTCGCCGGCGGCGAAGCGGGCGGCGCCGAGGGCGGCATGGGCGCGGGCGTTGTCGGGACGTTTGGCGACGGTGTCGGTCCAGAGCGCGAGGGCGGAGCGGTAGTCGTGATTGCGATACGCGGTGGCGACGCCGAGGGCGACCGCGAGCATGGCGCCGGCGGGCGCGGCGAAACGACCGAGGCGGTGCACGAGGACAAGCGCGGCGCCGACAGCGAGGGCGGCGAGCGAGAGATAGACACGGTGTTCGGCGGTGGGTTGGCCCGCGACGGGGACGAAACTCGAGGCCGGCGCGAGTATGCCGAGGGTCCACGCGCCGAGGAAACCAAGCCGAGGGGCGCGCCAAAGGGCGACCAGCGTCGCGCCGACGAGGGCGGCGAGGCCGACGACATAGGGCCAGACCTCGGCCAGGGAGGTCGCGACGGCGGTGCCGTAGTCGAAGACGAGCGGGGCGGGCCAGAACGCGAGACCGAGGTAGGTAAGGATCGAACGGCAGGACGTGAGGGCGTAGTGCCAGTTGCTCACGGCGGCGTGGCCGATGCCGCGCTCGTGGACATCGGCGAGCAGGAAGACGAGGAGCGCCCAGGTGGCGGCGAGAGCGAGGTGAAGGCGGCGGCGCTCGGCCCAGACGGCGCGGAAGCTGCCGGCGAGAAAGGTGCGGTCGAAGAACAGGACGACCACCGGGGCGGTTACCATGACTTCCTTCGTGGCCATGCCGAGGGCGCAGCACGCGACGGCGAGCGCGGCGAAGCCGGGGCAGCGCTCCGTGGCGGCGCGGAGAAACGCATAGACGGTGGCGAGGTAAAACAACCCCATCAGGCTCTCGGTGCGCTGCGAGAGGTAGGTGACCGATTCGGTCTGCAGCGGGTGCAGGGCCCAGAACAACGCGGCGCCGAGGGCGATGCGGCGGGCGGCGGCGGCATCGAGCCACGCGAGGTCGCGGAAAACGGGAAGCACGAGCGTGCGGCGCACGAGGCCGAAGAGCACGAGCGCGGCGGCGGCGTGGATCGCGAGATTGACGGCGTGGTAGCCGCGGACGGAGAGGCCGCCGGCGGCGTAGTTGAGGGCGAAGCTCAGGTTGGCGACCGGGCGGCCGCCGGTGCCGACGTCGGACGGCGGGGAGAGGACGGGACCGAGCGGCCAGAGGCGGCGGATGGACGGGTTTTCGACGAGGGCGGCGGTGTCGTCGAGGAGGAGCGGGACGTGGTGGGAATTCCAATACGCGGCGACGAGGGCGAGAACGATGAGCCCGGCGCCGAGCCAGGCCGCGTGACGGGAGGGGGCCGCGGATACGGCCGCGGGCGGGGTCGGCGCGGGGAGCGGGGGCGACACGCGGAGGAGTGGGGGAAGAAAAACGCGGCACCGACGGGAATGTCGGGTGCCGCGTGGAAGCGTCGCCGGCAGGCGCCTGCTACTTCTTGTTCTTTTTGGCGGGCAGATCCCAGCCCTGCGCCTTTGCGACGCCTTCGAGCACGCCGATGGGGGCGAAGGTCTTCGGGGCGAGGTCGAACTTGGCGAGATACTGGAGGGCTTTCGTGACGTTGGTGATCTCGCCCTTGCGGGCCTCGGCGGCGGCGGAAGCGAGGCCCTTCACCTCGGCGGCGTAGGCGACGGCGAGTTTTTCGACCTGGGTCCAGGTGGCGGCGTCCTTCTCGTAGATCAGGGACTCGGCGAGGCGCAGCATATGAGCGACGGAGCCGGTCTTGAGCTTCGCGGCGTCGGCGCGGATGGAGGCGGCGGTTTCCTTGCGTTTGGCCGTGGTGGCTTCGGCGGTCAGGAAGCCGCCGTCGGTGCCGCCCTCGATCGGGCGGGGCGGGAGCGGGCGATACCAGATGTTGCGGAAGCGGACGGGATTGCCGTGGTCCTGCAGTTTGAGCGGGCCTTTGGCGGGGAAGACGACGGGTTTGGAGCGGCGGAGGTGGCCGCCGGGGCCTTCGAGCGGGGTGTGGTCCTGGACGAGCACGCCGTTGATGAAAACGGTGATGTAACCGGGATCGACGAGCTGGCCGTCCTTGTGGACGGGGCGGCGGAAGATGATGTCGACGCTCTGGTATTCACCGGGCGGATGCAGCGGATGGACCATCGGCGGATTGATGCCGTAGAGGGAACCGGCGGAGCCGTCGGCGTAGGTGGGGTTGTTGTAGTTGTCGAGGACCTGGACCTCGGCGAGGCCCATGAGGAAGATGCCGCTGTTGCCGCGGCCCTGGCTGTCGCCCTGGACGTTTTTCGGGGCGGCCCACTCGACGTGGAGCTGGCAGTCGGCGAACTGTTCCTTGGTGCGGATGTAGCCGGACTTGGGGACGCACTCGAGGGCGCCGTCCTTGACGATCCACTTGGTGGGTTGGGCGGGCTCGCCGGCCTTGGTGTCGGCTTCCCATTTGGCGAGGGAGGCTTCGGTGCCGTCGAAGAGGACGATGGCATCGGAGGGTGGCTTGCCGGGCTGGCCGGGGAGGCTGGGGGTGCCGGGCTCGACACGCTTGGGCTGGGGCCGGTTGCGGTCGTGGATGGACCACGGGTGGGTGGCGTCGGGGGCGTCGCCGTAGAAGGCGGGGCCGGTGACGTGGAACTGGGCGAACGCGGCGGCGGGGGCGGCGAGCAGCGCGGCGACGGCGGCGCGGCGGAACAGACGGGAGGCGGGGGGCATAAAGAGCGGGATTCGGAGACCGGCGGGGTGGGGTGGAAAGGACGCGGAAAAGAGCGGGTATCGAAGCTGGCCACGGGGCGGGGGCAAACCGTATTTGGGAGCGGCGGATGAAATCGCGGCCGAACATTTTGTGGATCGTGACGACGCAGTGGCGGGCGCAGGCCTGCGGCTACGCGGGCGATCCAAACGCGCGCACGCCGCACCTCGACGCGCTGGCGGCGGAGAGCGTGAACTTCGCCGAGGCGGTGACGCCGCATCCGTTCGGCCCGCAGGCGCGGGCGGCGCTGCTGACCGGGGTGCGCTCGCCGGCGAACGGCGTGCGGGAGTATTTCGACGCGCTGCCGGCGGATGCGCGGACCATCGCGCACGCGTTGCGGGATCGTGGATACGCGACGGCGTTCTTCGGGAAATGGGGCGTGGGGCGGCGGGACGCGACGCTGCCGCCGGTGAGCGAGGGGGCGGCGAGGATCGCGGTGCCGCCGGCGGAGCGCGGCGGCTTCGAGACGTGGGACGGATTCGAGGGCGGGTTCCAGTTGAACGACCCCTGGCGGCAGGGGCGGCACGGCGACTCGCCGCGCCGCGAGACGGGTTATCAGAGCGACGCGGTTTGCGCGTGGGCGGCGGAGTATCTGCGCGAGGCGGCGCGCGGCGACCGGCCGTGGTTCGCGATCGTGAGCCTGGAGGCACCGCATCCGCCCTACGCCGCGCCGGCGGCGGGCATCGCGCTCCGCGCGGCGGAGGCAATCGTGTTGGCGGGCAATGTGCCGCGCGGCGGGGAGGTCGAGGCGAAGGCGCGGCGCGAACTCGCGGGCTACCATGCGCACATCGAGGCGACGGACCGGGCGATCGGGCGCGTCCTGCTGCCCGTGGTGGCGCGCGCGGACACGGTGGTCGTCTTCACGAGCGTGCACGGCGACATGCACGGGGCGCACGGGTTGTTTCGCAAAGGCTGGCCGCACGAGGAAAGGGTGCGCGTGCCGCTGTTGGTGCGGCGGCCGGGAGAGGCGGCATGCGTCAGCCGGGAGCCGGTCTCGCTCGCGGATTTGCCGGGCATGACGCTGGCGTGGGCGGAGGGACGGCCGGCGGCGGGGACGCGGCCGTTTGCCGCGATCTCGATGCCGGCGGTGGTGGCGCTGCCGCACCAGTGCGACCGAGTCTGGAGCGGTGTTCGCACGCCGGAGCGCAAGCTGGTCGTGGACGCGGCGGGAGCGCCGTGGCTGTTTTTCGACCTGGAGCGGGATCCGATGGAGAGGGAAAACCTGGTCGATCGTCCGGAGCGGGCGGACGAGATCGCGTGGTGGCGACAACGCTGGCGGAGCAATGCCTAGCGGCGCGGATCGGGTTTGTCGTGCACGCGCCGGGCCATGTGGCTCGCCATCATGGGGCGCGGGAAAAGCAGGGTGAGCAGCCAGGGCAGGACGACCACGAAGGACCCGACGGCGATTCGGACGATCGTGAGTCCACCCGAAAGCAGGTGGCATGTGGCAGCGAGCGCCACGGCCAAGACCGGGAAAAACGACACGGCGTGACGCACACCCATAACGACGGCGACGGAGAAAATGAGCGCGATACAGGCGGGA
>JBILLY010000267.1:0-6394 GCA_044375835.1 Opitutaceae bacterium | reverse complement strand
GGAATGATGGGGAAGAATCCCAAGGCCAATCCGGAGACATACGCAAACGGGGCGTGGGCCGCTCCGGCTTCGCGGCAAACCAAGGTTTGGATCATCGAGCCGAGAGTCAGAACCGCGGCCTGCGTGCCGAGCAGCACCCATTGGGCGTTGCCGGCGGCGCCGGGTGAGACGGTGAGCGACTCCAGCAACAACAGCGCGCCCAAGGCAGCCCGGCCGGCGTCGATGTAGTGGGTTCCCAAGTTCAACGCGCGGGAAAAATAGCCGGTCCATTCACGGTCGAGGTGCCGCAGGCGCACGCGCCGGTGGTGGAATAGGACCACCGGCGCGAGAAGGAGGGCAAGGGCGGCGAGGAAGCGCGGCCAATCGATTAGCATGACGGAGGAGAAACCACGTCCGACCGCGGCTAGACAAGCCGCATGTCGCCGGCCGGAGGATACGGACGCGCGGTCCGCTCCGAACCGGATCAGCCGATCAGCTGCTGGTCGGCGGGGACCTTGGCCGGTTTGCCGAAGTGGCGGCGGATCGCGGCGGCAATCTCGTGCATCTTGACCGGCTTGGAGATGTAGTCGTCCATGCCGGCGCCGACGGCGAGTTCGCGGTCGCCCTGCATGGCGTTGGCGGTGAGCGCGATGATCTTGGGCTGGCGGTCGGCGGGCAGGCGGGTGCGGATCTGGCGCGTGGCTTCGTAGCCGTCCATCTCCGGCATCTGGACGTCCATGAGCACGAGGTCGTAGCGGCGGTTCTCGAGGGTGGTCACGGCCTCGAGGCCGTTGGCGACGGCATCGGCGCGGTAGCCGAGGCGTTCGAGGAAGCGGAGGGCGACCTTCTGGTTGACGGCGTTGTCCTCGGCGAGGAGCACCTCGAGCGGGATCTCTTCGCCGATGGGGCGCTCGGTGGACCGGGTGATCGGCGCGGTGCCGCCCTGGGCACTGGTGTTGAACATGCCGACGATGGCGTGGAGGAGGGCGCTGGTGCGGATCGGCTTCGAGGTGCTGGCCATCGGGACGCCGTCGCCGAGCGGGGCGGGGGCGGTCTGGCCGAACGGATAGAGCACGAGGCGCGGGCAGCGGAGCACGGCGAGTTTTTCCAACGGAGTCGGATTCTCGAGTTCCACGGAGTCGATCACCACGAGCGCGGGCGTGGTGGCGGCGGCGGCGGCAAGGGCCGCGGCGGGGGTGTCGACCAGGTCGACCTTGACGCCCCATTTCTCGAAGGTGGTGCGGAGGCGGGCGCGGGTGACCGGGTGATCCTCGACGCAGAGGACGGTGCCGTCGCGGAGCGCGGCGGGGACGGCGGGGAAGGTGGTCTCGCCGGTGCCCGGCGCGACTTCGGTGAGGATGGTGAAAATGAACGACGAGCCCTGGCCGGCGGCGCTTTCGACGCGGATGGCGCCGCCCATGAGTTCGCAGAGGCGCTGGCAAATGGCGAGGCCGAGGCCGGTGCCGCCGTATTTGCGGGTGGTGGAGGAGTCGACCTGGCTGAAGGCTTTGAAGAGGCGGTCGATGCGGTCGGCGGGAATGCCGATGCCGGTATCGCGCACGCGGAACTCGAGGACCATGCGGGACGGATCGGGCACGAGGCCGGGATCGAAACCGAGGGCCGTGGGTTCGCGGGCGGCGCGCCGGATCTCGACGGAGATGCTGCCGCTGGGGGTGAATTTGACGGCGTTGTTGACGAGGTTGACGACGACCTGGCGGAGACGGGTGACATCGCCGAGAATCCAAGAGGGGACGTCGGGGGCGAGGTAGTAGCCGATCTCGAGTTTCTTGGACGAGGCCTGGAGGGCGAAGAGGTCGAGGGCTTCCTCGACGCAGAGGGCGAGCTCGAACGGCGCGCGTTCGAGCTCCATCTTGCCGGACTCGATCTTCGAGAAATCGAGAATGTCGTTGATGATCGTGAGCAGCGCCTCGCCGGAGGTGCGGATGGTGTTGACGAAGTCGCGCTGCTCGCCGGTGAGCGTGGTCTCCATGAGGAGACTGGTCATGCCGATGACGCCGTTCATCGGGGTGCGGATCTCGTGGGACATGGACGCGAGGAACTCGCTCTTGGCGCGGGAGGCGTCGTCGGCCTCGGCCTTGGCGCGGCGGAGCTGGACCTCGGTCTCGACGCGGGCGGTGATGTCGGTCTCGACGGCGATGAAGTTCTCGATTTCCCCGGCGGCGCCGCGGACGGGCTGGATCTCGATGTGGAGGTGGTATTTCCGGCCGGACTTGGAGTAGTTGACGACGTCGGTCGAGATCCCCTGGCCGCGGGCCATGGCGGCGCGGATGCGCGCGACGGTGCGGGGATTGGTGTCGGGCCCGATCATGAAGTGGGCCGGGTTTTTGCCGGCGACCTCCTCGAGGGAGTATTCCATCACGCGGCAGAAGGCCTCGTTGGCCCACTCGATGCGGCCGTCGGGGGAGCCGATGAGGACGGGGTTGTCGGTCTTGGCGGCGACGAGCGAAAGTTTGCGGGCTTCGGCCTGGGATTCGCGGAGGGCCTGTTCGGCTTCGCGGCGGGCGGTGATATCCTGGACGGTGCCGATGATGCGGGTGGGGCGGCCGTCGGGATTGGACGCGACAGACTTGGAGCGGGTGTAGACCCAGCGCCAATCGCCGCTGCGGGCGCGGACGCGATACTCGGGCTCGATGAAGGAGGCGATGCCGCTGAGCTGGGATTCGGTGCGGCGGCGGTAGAGGGCGAGGTCGTCCGGGTGGATGAGCGATTGCCACGCCTCGACGGTGGAGGGCATGCGGACGTGTTCGTAGCCGAGCATGGCCCAGAGGCCGGGGCTGTAATAGACGTGGCCGGCGGCGACGCTCCATTCGAAGATGCCGATCTGGGTGGAATCGAGCGCGAGGCGGAGGCGCTCGTCGGACACCTTGAGGCGGGCTTCGACGCGGCGGCGCTCTTCGTTTTCGGCGAAGAGTTTCTTGTTGGAGAGTTCGGCGGAGCGCTGGCCGGCGCGGGCGCTGCGCGCGAGATGGACGCTGAGGCCGAGGAGCACGGTGATGCCGAAGCCGGCGCCGAGCGCGAGTTCGGGGAGGAACCGGCGGTTCTGTTTCACCGTGACATCGGAGGGCGTGAGGCCGACGCGGACGCGGCGATCGGAAATCGTGTAGGTGCGCTCGGAGGTGTATTTGTCGTTGAAGAGGGAGTCGGGCAGCGCGCTGGAGAAGACGGATTCGCCGCCGATCGAGACGGTGAGGTAATACTGCTCGCTGAGCTGGGAGACCTGGGAGGCGGCGGCGGTGAACAGGTCGTGGTAGGTGAAATCGGCGGCGACGTAGGCGTCGATGCGGCCTTGGCGGATGACGGGCGAGTAGATGGCGATGCCCTTGGCGGCGTTGCCGCGGGGCATGATGACGGCCGTCGTGGTGGAGATGACGGGGCCGCGGGAGAGGCGGGCGGACTCGATCACTTTGCGACGTTCCTCGTAGGCGGCGTGGTCGAAGCCGCGGGCGGCGGGGGCATCGGACGGGTGGAACCACGTGGTCCGCAGCTGGACCGGCTCGAGGTGGTAGATGGTGACGGGGCGCAGTTCGCCGGCGATGACGTTGCGGGCCTCGCGGGCATCGACCTCCCAGACCGGATCGGCGCGCTCGCCGCCTTCGCCCCATTTGCGGGCGATGCGTTCGAAGCTGACGGTCTTGCGCTCGAGTTCGGCGCTGATTTTGCCGGCGAACTGGTCGAGTTGGGACACGGTGTTGGTGTCCATGAAGACGCGTTCACGATCGCGGAGCCCGATCCAGAGAATGACGGTGAGAGTGAGGCAGCCGATAACGGCCGGCATCGGCGACCAGGCGGGGGCTTCGCCCTCGACTTTCATGCTCTCGCGCCAAGCGAGGAGCAGGAGGGCGAGGCCGAGGATGACGATCGCGACGGCGGCCATCGGCGAGGTGGCGGTGTCGGTGCCCCAGCGGTAGACGGTCTTCAGACCGGCGGCGTAGCCGAGGATGGTGGAGAAACCCGCGGCGGATAGGACGGAACCGACGACGGCCTCGGCGAAGAGGCGGGCGTGCGCGGCCCGCTCGGTGGCCCGCCACACGATGACGATCGAACCGAGCACGAGGCAGGTGGCGACCATCGAGGCGATGCGGCCCGGATGGTCGGTCTCGATCAGCAGGTGATCCTTGCCGAAAAGTTCGTCGATGCCCCAGGCGCGGCCGAGCACATCCTGGGAAAGCGAAGCGAGGCCGATCAGCGTCGCTCCGATGGCCAACGGAGTGAGCTTGCGGCGGCCGAGTTCGTGGGCGAGCAGGGCGCTTCCGACGATCGTGAAGCCGATGGCGCCGTTGAGCTTCAAGGCGGCGGTGTCGGCGAACAGCTGGAGGAGGAAATCGAGCTGGAACCACCAGGCGAGCATGGTCACCGAGCCGATCACCAACAGGGTGATCGCGAGGCCGAGCGACACACGCTCCAGCCACGTGCGGTGAGGCAAGGTGGGCAACGGCTCCATTGAGGTATTCCCCCCAATTAGAACGAGCCCGACGCGACGAGCAATGTGTTTTCCTCGGCCCTACGCGGAACCACTACTGCGTGGGCTTGGGCGAGTTGGCGCGCAGATCAGGGTTGGGCGGGAGGCGAGGCGGGGGGCGGGAGGAGGCCGGGGGTGGGTGCGAGTGGGGCGGTGGCCGGTGGGGGCGGGCCGGCGGGCGCCACGGGATCGGTGCCGGGCGAGGGCCCGGAGCGGAAGAGGTTGATGGGGTTGTTCGCGAAGGACCACGACGGTTTCTCCAAGGTGCCGGCGAGCTTTACCTCGAACACGCTGGAGAGCGGGGTGAGCACGGCGCCGACGACGGATTTCAGGAGGCCGTCACTTTCGCCGAAGGGGTAAATTTTGGCGTTGAACGCGAGTTCCCGGCGTTCGAGGTGGACCTCGCCGTTGGCGTCGATGGCGGAATTGGAGCCGCGGAGTTCGACCTTGGGAAACACGAGCCGGCGCTGGTCGATCTTGAAGTTGGCGCGGGCATCGGTGAAGCGGAGCGAGGTAAATTTGAGCAGTTCGGAAAGGAGGCCGAGGAGGGGGACCTCGCCGATCTCGGCGCCGCGGAGGGAGGCGTTGCCGTCGCCCTTGAAGCTGAACGGGTCGTCGTAGCGGCCCTGCGCGGAGGCGGCGAGGTCGAGGCGGACGGCGGCGCGTTCCTGGACAAATTTGCCGGGGGCGGGGGGCGGCTCGTTGCGCTGGGCGGCGAAGAAGGTCTGCAAGGTGCCGACGGCGCCGCCGAAGCTGGCGTCCTCGAGCGCGACATCGAAGCCGACGCGGCGGTCGGTGCCGCGACCCCAGACGCGGGCGTGGCCGGTGGCGGTGCCGCCGGCGAGGCGGCCGTAGAAGTCGTCGACGACGAGGGAATCGCCCTCGAGCGTGGCCTTGAACGAAACGTCGGAGAGGGGGAAACGGTGAAAAGCAAACGCGCCGCGCGTCTCGGCCGTGATGCGCAGCAGATCGTTGGTGCCGGGCGGCGCGGCCGGGCCGGGGAAGCGGCCGGCGACGCGGAGCGTGGGCGGGGCGGCGAGCTGGAAGGCGGCGAGCGGTTGGGCGACCGCGGGGCCGAGGAACTGCGCGGCGACGTCGAGGCCGAGCGTGGAGTCGAATTCCAGGTCGAGCACACGCCACTCCTGGGTGAGCGGGTCGGTGGTGTGGGTGAACCGGCCGCGCAAGGTGCCTTCGCCGCGCTCGGCGCGCAGTTCGAGGCCGTCGAAGAAGGACGGGCGGATGAAGAGGCGGGTGCGGACGCGGTCGAGCGGCGTGCCGCGGATGACGGAGGCGCCGGCGTCGGCGAAGACGAAGACGCGCGACCGCCGGCCTTCGCGCCAGGAGCCGGCGACCTCGACGCTGGCGTCGGGCGGGGCTTCGGTGAAGTCGAGCTGGCGGAAAAAGTTCGGCCACCAGTCCTTGAACCACGCGGAGATGGCGAGCGGACGGAGGCGACCGGCGAGCAGGAAGCGGTAGTCGTGCGTGCGCAGGTCGTGCTCGTAGGTGCCGCGGGCGAAGTTGTCGCCGATGCGGGCGAAGGCGTCGGGCGACCAGAAGCGGGTCGGGGTGAGTTCCACGGTGGCGCGGCCGTCCTCCATGACGACGCCGTAGGAATTCATGCGCGGGATGTGCACGCGGGCGGCGAGGTGTTCGAACTTCCAGCCCGGGCCGAAGCGGGCCTCGGCGTGCTCCGCGCGGAGCGCGTCGAAATCGTAGAAGCGGCGGACGTCGGTGCCGACGCGGGCGCTGACGAGATCGAGGACGCGGGGCGAGAGGTCGCCGGTGAACGCGACGCGGGCGGTCTGCGCGGCGAGGTCGGTTTGCACGCGGAAGGTGAGCAGGTCGCCGAGGACGCGGGCGTTGACGGCGGCTTCGAGCCGGGAGGCGGGGTGCGGGTGGATGACGGCGGAGACGCCGGCGAGCTCGGCGCCGGCG
>JBILLY010000084.1:0-10837 GCA_044375835.1 Opitutaceae bacterium | reverse complement strand
CTCGTGGCGTCGGACGACCAGCGACGGGGTGATCCAGGGGAAGTAGCGGGCGCGGGCGGAGTCGGAGGCGGCCCGGGCCTCGGCGACCTTTTCGCGGGCGAGCTGGACGTCGAGGTTGGCGGCGCCGGCAAGGCGCAACGCAGTGGGCAGATCGATCACGTTGCCGGCGGGGGCGGCGGGCGCAGCCGGGAGCGAGGTCGACGCGGCGGAATCGGCGGCGCGGAGCGCGGCGGCGGCAAACGGGCAGAGTAAGCTGAGGGCGAGCGCCAAGCGGCGCGGGGCGCCGAACCACGCGCTGGTGCTCGCGGCGACGGAGTTTGCGGCGGCGCGGTTCATTTGGCCTCCACGGCGGTGACCGCCATGCCGGCGGCGAGCGTGACCTTGCCCGGGATGAGCACGCGGGCGTTGGCGGGGAGGCCGTCGAGGATCTCGACGGAGGTGCCGTCGTTGAAACCGTATTTCACGGGCACGCGCTGGGCTTTCCCGTCGGCGAGCAGGAAGAGGAAACCGGCGGCTTTTTCGCGCACGAGGGCGACGGCGGGGACGAGGACGGCGTCGGTGTGCTTTTCCACGCCGATGCGGACCTGGGCATACATGCCGGGGCGGAGGGCGAGGTCGGCGTTGGGCAGATCGGCCTCGACGAGGAGCGTGCGGCTGGCCTCGTCGAGCGCGCCGGCGTGGCGCGTGACGGCGCCGCGGAAGGTTTTGCCCGGAAGGGAATCGGTCGTGACGACGACGGGCTGGCCGGGCTGCACGCGGGCGGCCTCGATCTCGGGGACGTTGATGCGCACGCGCACGACGGCGTAATCGGACACGGTGACGATGGCGGCGGACGCGGGGTTGGCGCCGGCGGTGGCGGCGGGCACGAAGGCACCGACGTCGACGTTGCGGGCGGTGACGATCCCGGCGAAGGGCGCGACGATGCGGCCGTGGCGGAGCAGCTGGTCGACGCGGGCGCGCTGGGCGGTGGCGAGGTCGACGCGGCCCTTGGCGGTGTCGGCGGCGCTGGCGGTGATGAGGTCGGGGGCCTTGGCCTGGGCGGCCTTGACGCGGGCGAGTTCGGCGTTGGCGACGCGCAGCTCGGCCTCGTGCTGCGTGCGCTCGGCGACGAGTTCGGGATTTTCGAGTTCGGCGAGCACCTGGCCCTTTTTGACGGCGTCGCCGCGGTCGACGGCGATGGATTTCACGTGGCCGGCGACCTTGGCGTGCAACGTGACCTGCTGGTTGGCGCGGATGCTGCCGGGCAGCGCGACGAAGCGGTGGATGTCGCCGCGCGACGGCGAGGCGACGGCGACTTCGGGCGGCGGAGTGGCGGCGCCGAGGGCCGAGGCGAACAAGGCCGCGCCGAGAGCGAGGGAGAAGGAGCGCATGAGGGAAAGACGGACAGGCGGAGGGTTGGGGACGGGCGACGACATGACGGCGGGCGCGGACGGTTAGCGGGCGGCAGGTTGATAGTGCTCGCTCGCGGGATCGTCGGGATCGAGCGAGGGCGAGCGGACCTTTTTGCTCGTGAAAATCGCGAAGAAAGCCGGGAGCACGAAGAGCGTGGCGAGGGTGGCGAACGCAAGGCCGCCGACGACGGCGCGGCCGAGCGGCGCGGTCTGGTCGCCGCTCTCGCCGAGACCGAGCGCGAGCGGCAACATGCCGGCGATCATCGCGAGGCTCGTCATGAGAATCGGCCGCAGGCGGCTGCGACCGCCTTCG
Organism: Opitutaceae bacterium; assembly: GCA_044375835.1. Classification (GTDB taxonomy): domain Bacteria; phylum Verrucomicrobiota; class Verrucomicrobiia; order Opitutales; family Opitutaceae; genus ER46. The sequence continues at coordinate 9,133 of JBILLY010000084.1, read as the reverse complement.
AGCGCGGCGGCCACGGGGTCGGCGCGGGCGACGCGGGCCTGCTCGGCGAAGGTGACGAGGAGGATGGCGTTGGCGACGGCGACGCCGACGGCCATGATCGCGCCCATGGCGGACTGGATGTTGAGCGTGGTGCCGGTGAAGGAGAGCGTGAGGACGACGCCGGCGAGCACGGCGGGCACGGTGGAGAGGACGGCGAGCGCGAGGCGCACGGACTGGAAGTTGGCGACGATGAGCAGAAAGATGACCACGACGGCGATCAGCAGGCCGGAGCGGAAGCCCTCGTTGAGTTGCCCGAGCGGGATCGACTGGCCGCGGAAGTCGACCTTGGTGCGGGCTTCGGGCGCGGGGCCGGCGTCGGCGATGGCGCGGCGGATGTCGCGCAACGCGGTGCCGAGGTCGGAGCCGTGGAGGTTGGCGGTGATACTGAGGAGACGGGCGACGTTGTAGCGCTCGTAGGTGCCGGGCGCGGTGCCCTGCGTGATGCCGGCGACGTTGCGCAGCAAGACCGGGCCGGCGGCGGTGCTCTTCACGGGGACGTTGCCGAGATCCTCGAGCGAGGTGGTCTTGGCCTCGGGGATCTGGACTTGGACGTTGAAGCTGATGCCGGAACCGGGGTCGGCCCAGAAGATCGGCGTCGTGAACCGGCTCGACGTCGTGGCGGCGACGAGGGAGCGGGTGACATCGGAGACCTGCACGCCGAGCAGGCCGGCGCGCTCGCGGTCGACGTTTACCGCGACCGTCGGGTAATCGAGCGTCTGGGCGAGGTGCACGTCGCGCAGATACGGGATCTTTTTCATCTGCTCCATGATCCGGTCGGCGTAGGCTTTGCTGATCGGGAGGGAGGAGCCGCTGATCGCGATCTCGATCGGCGTGGGCGAGCCGAAGCTCATCACGCGCGAGACGATGTCCTGCGGCTCGAAGGAGAAGCGGACGTCCGGAAACTCTTTGGCGAAGACGGCGCGGAGCTTTTCCTTGAACGGTTCGATGCGCACGCCGGCGCCGGACTTGAACTGCACCGCGAGCCAGCCCTCCTCGGGGCCGCCGTTCCAGAGGTGAACGAGATTCACGGGGAAGCTGGAGTTGTGCACGCCGACCATACCGATGGTGACGTCGACCTTGTCGGCGCCGCCGGCTTCGCGGGCGATGGTCTGGAGGATTTTCTTGGCGGTCGCCTCGGAGAGGTCGACCCGGGTGCCACTGGGACCGCGGAAGCGCAGCGCGAACTGGCCGTTGTCGGTCTTGGGGAAAATCTCGGTGCCGAGTTTGCCGCCGACGAACCACACGAGGCCGCCGCAGGCGGCGAGATAGACGAGGGCGAGCGGCCAGCGCAGCGCGACCACCGGCCGGAGCACGGCGGCGTAGGCGCGCTGGAGTCCGGCGAAGAACGAGCCGTCGCGCACCTCACCGCCATGGCCGCGCAGGAACCAGACGGAGAGCACCGGGACGAGCGTGCTGGAAAGCAGATACGACGCGATCATCGCGAACCCGACCGCGAGCGCCATCGGCACGAAGAGCGCCTGCGCCGCGCCGACCATGAAGAAGGCCGGGATGAATACGGCCAAAATGCACAGCATCGCGAGCAGACGGGGCAGCGCGGTCTCGCGCGTGCCGTCGAGGGCGGCGCGGGAGACGGAGGCGCCGCGCGCGAGGTGGGCGTGGATGTTTTCCACGGCGACGGTCGATTCGTCGACGAGGATGCCGATGGCGAGCGCGAGGCCGCCGAGCGTCATGAGGTGGATCGACTGGCCCGAGAGCCAGAGGGCGAAGACCGCGGCGAGGAGCGAGAGCGGGATGTTGATCACCACGATGAAGGCGCTGCGCCAGTCGCGGAGAAACAGCAGCACCATCAGGCCCGTGAGCAGCGCGCCGAGGCCGCCCTCTTTCAGCACGTCCTTGATCGACCGGTTGACCACGGGCGACTGGTCGAAGACGTAGCTGACCTTGATATCGTCGGGCAGGATCTTCTGGAACTCGGGGATGTTCTTTTTGACGAGCTCGACGACGGCGAGCGTCGAGGCGTCGCCGCGCTTGGTGACGGGCAGGTAGACGGTGCGCAGGCCATTGGCGAGGGCGTGGCCGGTGACCACGTCGGAGGCGTCCTCGATGGTGGCGACATCGCGCACGAAGACCGCGCCATCGGCGGAGACACGCAGCGGCACGGCCTCGAGGTCCTTGGGGTTCTTCACGATCGAGTTCATCTCCACGATCGGATACTTGTCCCCGAGGTTCATGTTGCCGGAGGGGCTGATCGGGTTGGCCTCGGCGAGGGCCTTGACGATCTCGTCGGGCGAGAGGCCGTAGGCGCGCATGCGCTCGGGGTTGACGTTGACGATGATGCCGCGGGAGCTGCCGCCGAAGGGCGGCGGGGCGGAGACGCCGGGCAGCGTGGAGAAGGCGGGGCGCACGCGGTTGAGCGCCTGATCCTGCATCTCGCCGAGCGTGCGGTTGGGATTGTCGGTCGAGAAAACAAGGTAGCCCACGGCGACGCTGCCGGCGTCGAAGCGCGTCACGAACGGCGCCGGCGTGCCCGGCGGCATGAAGGCGCGCGAGCGGTTGACGTAGGCGATCACCTCCGAGAGCGCCTGCGACATGTCCGTGCCGGGGTGGAACTGGAGCTTCATGATCGAAGCGCCCTGGATGGACTTCGACTCCACGTGCGAGATGCCCGCGATGTAGAGGAAGTGGTATTCGTAGCGGTAGGTCAGATACCCCTCCATCTGCGCCGGGTCCATGCCGCCGAACGGCTGCGCGACATAGATCGTCGGCACGCCGAGGGCCGGGAAGATGTCGCGCGACATGCGCTGGATCGCGAGGCCGGCGGCGAGGGCCACGGCGACCACGAGGACAACGATCGTGAGCGGACGACGCAGGGCAAGCTGAAGAAAATTCATGCGGAAAAGTGGGGCGGAAGCTGCGCGGAAGACGCAGCGAACGGGGCGCGGTGACGAAAGAAACGCGATGGTCGGCGCCCGCGCCGAACATCGGCAAGCCCCGATCCGCGGCGCCACTCGAAGACCTCCGCCGAACCGCGAACGCGACCGCGCACAGGCCTCCGCGCCAAACCCGCGGCGGCTGTCGAAGTCGCTGGCCGCCAGTCACAGGGACCGGGGTGCCGGGGCCGCAGGGATCTCCGGGCCGCAGGCCACCGGGCCCTTTGCACTCTACGGCAGTGGGCCCTTTCAGGCCTCTTAATTTCTACCCAAAACCCCTTAAGACTTGTCTAGCGCGCGCCGACCTGCCGCTTTCCCACGCGATTCCCCGGCCATGACCGTCCTCATCGAAGGCATACCCTATTGCACCGCGGCGCACACACCCGCCAGTTCGCCTTCCACCAAAGACTGGCACCTCACGGTGACGCGCCCGCTGTTCATGAGCCCGGAGACCCTGCGCATCGAACTCGAAGACGAGGGTGCCCGCCTGCCGGCCAAGCTCATCAAGGGCAGCGTCGAGCCCGCGGATCTCGAAATCCGCGTGCGCGTGGCGCCGCACGAACTGTAGGTGCCCGGGCCGCCGCGACTTCAACCGCAGCAGCCGCCGGGCGCACAGCCGCAGCTCCCGCCGTCGGTCGCAGGTGCCGATCCGCCCGCCTTCAGCACGCCGTAGCCGCGGAGCAGCACGCGGCGCACGGGCCGGCCGGTTTCCGGATGCGTCGTCAACGGGGCCTCCGTCACCGATTGCTTCACCTCGAAGTAGACCGGCTGTTCTTCCGGAGAGCCGGGAATCGTTTCGTAGACGTAGGTGGTCATGGGGAAACTCCGGCCGCGGCCGCCGGGGCGAACAAGGCCGCCAAACCGGCGACGCCGACCGGCTCGACCGCGAGCCACGGGAGCGCGACCGCGCGCCGCGCGTGCACTCCGGCCACCTCGCGCAGGTAGGGCAACTCGCGGCGCGCCCGCTCGGCCAACAACGGATCGCGCGTGCCGGTCAGCGAGAAACACTGGTTCACGATCCACGCCCACGGTTCGATGCCGGCCCGGCGCAAGTCCGCCTGGAGCGCGGCCGCTTCGTGCACGGGCGTGGCCTCGGGCAGGGCGACCACCAGCACGCGGGTGAACGCCGGATCGCGCAGGCGCGGCAGGAGTTCGCGGACTTCGGGCGGCGCGGTTTCGCGCGCCTGGCGTCCCAATTCGCGGTGGTAGGCCTCGGTGGCGTCGAGCAGCAGCAGCGTGTGGCCGGTCGGAGCCGTATCGAGCACCACGATACCGTCGCGGCCCGCGGCGACGGTGCGCGCGAACGCGCGGAAAACCGCGATCTCCTCGGTGCAGGGCGAACGCAGGTCCTCCTCCAGCAGCGCGAGGCTGGCCGGGTCCAGCACCGCACCCTGCGTCGCGAGCACCTCCGCCACGTAGGCCGCCGTCTCCGCCGCGGGGTCGATGCGGCCGAGCGTGAGGTTCGGGCACGCGTCCGCCAGCGCCGCCGCCACATGCGCGGCCGGATCGGTCGTCGTCAGCAGCACGCGGCAACCGCGCCGCGCCAGATCCGCCGCGACGGCGGCGGCGACGGTCGTTTTTCCCACGCCGCCCTTGCCCATGGTCATCACCACCCCGCGTCCCGCCGCGGCGATCGGCTCCAGGATACCGGCCAAGTCGCGGGAGATAGGCTCGGCATCGCCCGGGCTCGCCGCGGGCATCGCCGCGCGCGGCGCACCGGCGGCGGATGCCTCCGCCAACGCCCGCAAGGCGTCGACCCCGAGCAACCCGTCCGCCCGCAGCGGCACGGCGAACACGGGTCGGCTGGCCATGAACGCCGCCGCTTCCGCCAGCGCCTCCGCCCCGCCCCGCTCCAGCGCACGCGCCGTCGCGTCGTCGGGATCCGACGCGGCGAAGAGTCCGTTGATCACCAGGAACTGCCGGGCGACGCCGGCCGCGGCCAGTTCGCCCGCGGTGCGTTCCGCCTCCCGCAACGCCGCCCGCTGCGCCCGGCTCACCAGCACCACCGCCGTGCGCCCGGGATCCGCCAGCGCGGTCATCGCCGCCGCATAGACCTCGCGCTGCGCATCGAGGCCGGCCAGCGGCCCGAGGCACGATGTGCCGGTGGTATTGGCGTCGAGAAAATGCGACCAGGCGCGGGGCAGCAGCAAGAGACGCAGCGTGTGGCCCGTCGGCGCCGTGTCGAAGATCACATGGTCGAAACCGGCGGTCGCCTCCGCCGCGCCGAGCAACCGCGCGAACTCGTCGAACGCGGCGATCTCCGTCGTGCAGGCCCCCGACAGTTGTTCTTCCATGCTCCGCAGCGCGGCGGGCGGCAGCAGGCCGCGCAGCGGACCGATCACCTTGTCGCGGTAGGCCGCGGCGGCCGCCGCCGGATCGATGTTCAGGGCCTCGAGGCCCGGCACGCCGGGTATCGCGCGCGGGGTGCGCGCCAACGGCGTCGCCAGCACCTCGTCGAGATTCGACGCCGGGTCGGTGCTGACGAGGAGCACCCGCCGGCCGCGATCCGCCAGCACGACGGCGACCGCGCAGGCCAGCGAGGTCTTCCCGACCCCGCCTTTGCCGGTGAAAAACAGATGCCGCGGCGCGGCCGCAACCAAGCCGGCCAGCGACGCGGCGTTCATGATCCCGCCCCTTCCGCCCCCGCCTCCGCGAGCCACGCGACCCCCGTCGCGGCATCCGGATAGGCGCCGTGCAGCGCCAGCCGGCCGTCGACAAAAATCGCGGGCAAGGCCTCCGCGCCGCCGCGCTCGAGCAAGGCCCGCACCTCCGCGTTCTGCACGAACGGCAGCGGCTGCTGCGCGAGGTTGAAACGCTCGACCCGCACGCCGGCGCGGCCGAGCTCGGCGAGCAGCCCGGCAAACCGCGGCAGCAGCGGATCGACCGTCGGGCCGCACACGCCGGTGGAGCAACACATGGGCGGGTCGAAGACCTGGATCGATTTCATGGTCCCACCCTACGCCGGATTCCATATGCTGCCAGCGGAATACTGCCCCTGCCCCGTTCATTCCCGTCCCGGCAGCGCCGCAACAGGACGCAAAAAAGGGAGCGGCGTCCGATGGACACCGCTCCCGGCCAAACCCAAGTGAAGGCGCCGCGCGTCAGTCGACCTCGTAGACCTCGACGATCACTTCGCCGCCGCCGGTCTTGCCGCGCACCTGGAGCGTGTAGCCGCCGGGCGGCAGAGTCGCGAGGATCACGGCATCACGGCTGCCGGCGGTCAGGGCGAAAGCGCCCACCTGCGCGGCGAGCTGCACGGACTGCGTGCCGCTCCAGTCGTCGTTCTCGCCGATCTTTTCGGCGCCGCGGTAAAGCTCGAGCACGGGATCGGCGACGACGTTGGCCACGCCGAGTGCGGTGAGGCCCGGGCCGACGGCGCGGATCATGACGGTCTGCGACTGCGTGCCGTTGACGAAGAAACCCGGGAACGCGACGCCGCCCACGGGCAGCGTGAGGCGGGTCGAGAGGTTGCTCAGCTTGCTCGTCGAGCCGGAATTCACCGTCACGGTCGTGCCGGAGCCGGTGTCGCTCAGGGCGCTGGCGGCGGAGAAATAGCCGTCGCGGCCCAGCTTCGTCCAGGCATAGGCCCAGTTGCCCGACGTCGTGAAGGCGCCGAGGTAGTTGGTCGCGGTGAAGAAGCCGTCGTTCGGCGGCGTGGCCGCGAGCTGCAAGGCCGGGCTGCCGGCGCGCAGGCGGGGATCAAGCAGGCCGCCCTTGGTGCGATTGATGGCGACGAGCTGCGGATCGGTGTTGATGCGGTTCGACTGCGCGGCCGCCGTGATGTGGTCGGCCGTATAGTTCGACGCGGGCGCCGCGCCGCCGGTGGTGACGTTGGGCGCGAGGAAGAGCGAGGTCGCCGCCGTGCCGGCGCCGAAGGTGCCGAAGATATTGTTCGCGATGGCGATGTCGCCCGCCGCGAGCCGTTTCGCGCTGTCCTGGGACTGGGCGCTCTCCGTCTCGATGCGCCACGCGTAGCCGCGGAAGTCGTGGAAGATCGAGTTGTAGACCTTGCCGCCGGTGTTGTCGCGGAAGATGGGCCCGATGCTCAGCGCGTTGGTCGCCGTGGAGCCGGAGCCGATCGCCGTGTAGTTGTAGATGGTCGGAATCGCGTAGGGCGTGCCGTCCTCGGGGGTCGTGCCGCCGTCGGACTCGAAAGCGTGGTTGCCGACCGACGGATCCTGGATGGTGAACAGGAACTGCAGCTTGCCGCGGTAGCCTTCGTCCCAGTCGAACGCGTCGTCGTCGTTGAAGGCGCTGACGAGATACTTGGCGTTCACGGTGCCGCCGAACCACTCGAAGCCGTCATCGGCGTTGGCGAAAACTTCGACGTATTCGATCGTCGTGCCGCTGCCGACGCCGCCCATGGTGAGGCCGTTGAGTTCGTTGTTGGGCCCGAGCAGGGAGCCGGCGTGGCGGATCGAGACGTAGCGGAAGATGCCGGAATCGTCGGCATCGTTGGTGCCGCCGTAGAGACCGAGCGGCTCGGTGGTCGGGATGCCCTCGATGTTGCCGGAGCCGGACGCCGTGTTGGTGCGCGCGCGGCCGAGGATCACCACGCCGCCCCAGAGGCCGCGGTCGCTTTGGCCGAGGTTGCCGTTCAGATTGTCGGCCTCCGCGGTGAAGATGATCGGCTCGCTCGCCGTGCCGCTCGCGTTGATCTTGCCGCCGCGGGCGATCACGAGGGCGGAGGCGTCCTGCGCGGCGCGCACCTTGCCTTTGATCACCGTGCCCGGCTCGATCGTGAGCGTGACGCCGTCGGTCACGAACACGCGGCCGTCGAGGATGTAGGTGTTGGATTTGGTCCACGTGCGGCTCGAGGTGATGTTCGAGTTGACCGTGACGTCGGCGCCGAAGAGCGCGGCGGGGGCGACAAGCGCCGCCAGAAGTTTCAGGAACGGAGGTTTCATGCGTGGTTGGCTTTCGTTGGAGTTGTCCCGGGGGACAAAAATTCGGGCGCGGTCCGGGGCGGTGCGCTCAGTAGGTGTAGGTCACGCCCAGCGAGGTCGTGACGCCGCGGCGGTGCGAGGAGCGGAGGTAGTCGACCCCGCGATAGGTGTAGGTCTCCTCGGCGGCGCGATCCAAGAGGTTCTTCGCGCTGAGCGAGAACTTCCACCGGTCGCGCAGGCGCTGGCTCCACACCACGTCGAGCGTCGGCGCCGGCTGCTCGAAAACATTGGGCGTGCCCGGGGGACTGACCTGCGAAAGGCGCTCGCCGAAGACGTTGTAGTAGACGCTCACGGTGGTGCCGAGGCGCGCGAGGCTGTAGGTGAGGTCGACGTTGACGATGAACGGCGACTGCCCGGTGAGTTCGCGCGTCGGGCCGGCGCCGGGCTCGTAGACGCGGATGAAGGTCAGCTCCGCCGGCGTGATCTCCACCTCGGACTCGACCCAGGTCGCGTTGAAGCCGCCGGACAAACCGCGCAGCCGCTCGGAGAGAAACGCGAAGTTCTTCCGCGCCTCGACCTCGATGCCCCGCACCTCGCCCCGCGGGGCGTTCTGGAACTGCAGCTCGCCGCTGTTCACGACGGAAAACACGCCGCGCTCGATCGGGTCGGTCATCTGCTTGTGGAAGAGGCTGACCGCGACGATCTCGCCGCGCCGGGGGAACCACTCCCAGCGCAGGTCGTAGTTCTTGATCGTGGTGCGGCGGAGGTTCGGGTTGCCGATGTAGACGAAGTCGCCGACGAACTCGAACGACGTGTAGTCCGCGATCTCGCGGAAGTTCGGCCGCGCGATCGTCTTGGTGGCGGCGAGCCGCAGGTTCATCTTGTCGGTGAGCGCGTAGACGACGCTGGCCGAGGGCAGCGTGTCGGCGTTGTCGAGCAGGCCGGAACGGCGTTTCGGATCGCGGCTGCGCACGTCGAGCTTCGTGGCCTCGCGGCGCGCGCCGCCGATCAGCCGCAGCGCGCTCGTCACCGGGAGGTCGACCATGACGTAGGTCGCGTCCACGTCCTGCGTGCCGACGTAGCTGTTGCCCGCGGAACCCGTCTCGACGAGGTAAAGCTGCCCGGCGCGGAAGCGGCCCGTGGCCGGGTCGACCTGGCCGACCTGCGATTCGCGGAGGAAACCGGCCTCGTTGCCGTCGTAGCGCAGCACCGTGCTGTTGTATTCGAAGAGGCGTTCGTCGAAGGTGCGCTCCGTCTCGGCCCGCGCGGCCCCGAGCTTGAACTGCGCCTCGCGCCCGCCGGAAAGACGGAAGGGCA
>JBILLY010000176.1:0-7829 GCA_044375835.1 Opitutaceae bacterium | reverse complement strand
TGAACCACTGCACCGTGCTCTCGCCCTCGAACGCCAGGATGTGCGTCGCCACCCGGTCGAGGAACCAACGGTCGTGCGACACCACCACCGCGCACCCGGCGTAGTTCTCCAGCGCCTCCTCCAGCGCGCGGATCGAGTTCACGTCGAGGTCGTTGGTCGGTTCGTCGAGGAGGATGAGGTTCGCGCCGGCCTTCAGCAGCCGCGCCAGATGCACGCGGTTGCGCTCCCCGCCGGACAGCACGCCGACCTTTTTCTGCTGGTCCGCCCCCGTGAAACCGAACTGCGCGCAATACGCCCGCGAGTTCACCTCGCGCCCCGGCAGCCGCATGATCTCCTCGCCGCCGCTGATCGCCTCCCAGATCGTCGCCGCATCCGGCAACGCGTCGCGCGACTGGTCGACATGCGCGACCTTCACGGTGTCGCCGACGCGGAGCGTGCCGCCGTTCGGCTGTTCGGCGCCGAGAATGAGTTTGAAGAGCGTCGTCTTGCCCGCGCCGTTGGGGCCGATCACGCCGACGATCCCGCCCGGCGGCAGGGAGAAATCCACGTTCTCGAAAAGCAGGTTGTCGCCGTAGCTCTTGGCCAGCTTCTGCGCCTCGACCACCAGCGTGCCCAGCCGCGGGCCGGGCGGGATCAGGATCTCGAATTCCCGCTCCTTCTCCACGGTGTTTTCCTTGAGCATCTTTTCGTAGGCGTTGATGCGCGCCTGGCCTTTCGCCTGCCGGGCCTTCGCGCCCGAGCGGATCCACTCCAGCTCGCGCGCCATCGCCTTCGCCCGCTTGTCCTCGGTGCGTTGCTGCACCGCGGCACGCGCCTGCTTCTGCTCCAGCCACGAGGAGTAGTTGCCCTTCCACGGGATGCCGTGGCCGCGGTCGAGTTCGAGGATCCACTGCGCGACGTTGTCCAGGAAGTAGCGGTCGTGGGTCACCGCGATCACCGTGCCTTCGTAGCGCGCGAGGTGCTGCTCGAGCCAGTGCACGCTCTCCGCGTCGAGATGGTTGGTCGGTTCGTCGAGGAGCAGAATGGATGGCTTTTTCAACAGGAGCCGCGCCAACGCCACGCGCCGGCGCTCGCCGCCCGAGAGTTTGTCCACGAGCGCGTCGCCCGGCGGGCAGCGCAGCGCGTCCATCGCCATCTCCACCTGCGGCGTCGTGTCCCACGCGCCGAGGGCGTCGATCTTCTCCTGCAGCTCGCCCTGCCGCTTCATGATCGATTCCTTCGCGTCCTCGTCCTCCGCCTCGTTGAGTTCGTCCCAGGTCGCGTCGTAGGCCGCGGTCAGGTCCGTCAGGTGCTTCACGCCTTCCTCCACGCTCGCGCGCACGGTCGCCCCCGGCGTGAGCTGCGGCTCCTGCTCGAGCAATCCGACGGAGTATCCGGGCTCGAAGTGCACGCGTCCGTCGATCTCGGTGTCGCGGCCGGCGAGGATGCGGAGCAGGGAGGATTTGCCGGAACCGTTGAAGCCGAGCACGCCGATCTTCGCCCCGTAGTAAAACGACAGCGAGATGTCGCGGAGGATTTCCTTGCGCTCGATCTTTTTCGAGACGCCGAGCATCGAGAAAATGATCGTGGGGGCTTCGTCGGGCTTGGCCATGCGCGCGACTCAAACGCCGCCGCCCCGGTCCGCAAGCCTGCGCGCCGCCGCCGTCGCCCGCGCGCACCGCGCTCGCCTCACGGTGCCGCCGGATCGGTCTCCAGTTGCAGCCAGGCCAAGTAACGCAGTGCCTCGTCGCGCGCCGTCCCGCACATCGCCTCGCTCGGCCGCAGACTGGCGCACACCGCCGGGCGCTCCGGCCGGCCGAAAAGCGCGCACCGGAAATCCGGCAACAACTGCACGCACGCCACGCCCGCCGGTTTGCCGTTCGGCATGCCGGGGATCGGCGACGAAATCGACGGCGCGATGCAACACGCCCCGCAACCGGCTCGGCAGTCCATGCCGCCACCGTCGTGCCCATCCGCGCTGACCGCAATCCCGCTCACGTTTCGCGCCGCCGCGACCGGCGCCCGGCTCCCGTCCGCGCACCCTCCGCGGCGCGAAAACACTCGGCCCGAAATCGGTGTTGATTCGCCGCACGAGGCTGTCCACGTTCCCGCCCCTGAGTTGGACGCTTAGCTCAGTTGGTTAGAGCACCTGCTTCACACGCAGGGGGTCCGCGGTTCGAGTCCGCGAGCGTCCACCATCCGTTTTCCGCCGCGATTCCCTCCCGGGACCGGCGGGTTTTTTTTGCGCGTGCCCGGCGATTGCTCCGACACCGCGCGCCGCCCGTCACGCGTCGCCGTGCTCCGGCCCGGCGACTTCGATCTTCCGCGCCGCCGCTCCGTCACACCTGCTCCGGCACCACGTAGGGTTTCCGGTAAACCCGCGTCAGCAGCGTGTCCGCCTCGGCGTCGCCGACGAATTTCTCCTGCGCGCCGACAAACCGCAGCGAGCGGCCCACGCGGTAGGAGATGTTCGCGAGGTGCGGCAGCGTCGTCGACCGGTGTCCCTCGAGGATGTCGGCGTGCAGCGCCTCGTCCTTCCCCGCCCGCACGGCCTCCAGGAAGTTCGCCCAGTGGTTGCCGGTGCGCTCGCCGCGGCCTTCCTTCGAACCCGCAAACGCCTCCTTGCCGCGCCGGCGAAACGCCTTCCACGAATCGCCCGCGATCTCCAGCCAGCCTTCGGACCCGAGGAACAGGTTGCCGACTTCCTGCCCGCGGCTGCCTTCGTGGTTGGTGTAGCGGCCGCGCGCCTCGAACTCGATCAGCGTGCCGTCGGCATAGGTGAACACCGCCGTCTGCGTGTTCGGCGTCTCCTGCGCGGTCTTGTCGTGCCCGTAGGTCTCCACGCCGCCGTAGACCTTCGTGCCGCGGGTGCGCTTCTCCGGCGGCGCCTCGTGCCGGTCGAAACCGAAAAGCCCGCCTGCCGAGTAGACCGCCACCGGGTGCTCGTCCTTTTTCAGGCCCCAGCGCGCGAGGTCGAGCTGGTGCGGCCCCGTGTTGCCGGTGTCGCCGTTGCCCGTGTCCCAATACCAGTGCCAGTTGTAGTGGCCGCGCTTCTCGTTGTAGGGCCGCAGCGGCGCCGGCCCGAGCCACCGGTCGAAATGAAATCCCTCCGGCGCCGCGCCGTCCGCCGACCAGCCGTAGGAATCGCGCGCCTTGAAGCACAGCGCCCGCGCCAGATACAGCTCGCCGATCCCGCCGCCGTGCAGAAACGCCATCGCCTCGCGCACGTTGAGCGCGGAGCGGTTGTTCAACCCCACCTGCACGCGGCGGCCGTATTTGCGCGCCGCCTCCACCATTTTCCGGCCCTCCCAGATATTGTGCGACGCCGGTTTCTCCACGTAGACGTGTTTGCCCGCTTGGCAGGCCCAGATCGTCGCCAGCGCGTGCCAGTGGTTGGGCGTCACGATCGAGACCGCATCGACGGCCTTGTCGTCCAGCACCGCCCGCAGGTCCCAGTGCGTCGCCGGCGTCGCGCCCGCCTTCTGCGCCACCAAGGCCAGCGCCGGCGCGAACAACCGCTCGTCCGTGTCGCACAGGGCGTGGATGCGGACGTTGTGGCTGTCCTTCAATCCGCACCACGCGTTGAGGTGCACCGTGCCCTGATTCCGGATACCGATCACGGCGACGTTGATCCGCTCGTTGGCGCCGGCGATGGCCGCGTAGGATTTCGCCGAGAACCCCATGCCGCCGATCGCGAGGCCGGCGGAGCCGAGGCTGCTTTGTTTGATGAAATCGCGGCGGTTCGTGGCGGAGGTTGTGCTCATGGGGAGGAAAAAAATGACGGCGACCCGGGGCCGCGGGCCGGCGGCGGAGCGAAACAACGCCGACGGAGGGGACCGCCGGCTCGCTCCCCGCCAGCAGGAGCGAAATCCGCCGCGCCGCCAATCCCCATTCGGGGCGCCTCGGCTCCAAGGCCCCCGCGCCCACGGGAGTCGTCCCGCGCACACGCATCCCCCGCGCTGCCCGCGGCGGCCCGCGCGCGGCGTCGGCTGGGCGCTGCCCGCGGCCTCAACTCAATCGTGATGGGTCAGCCACAGCGCCGTCACCCAGACGGCGAAAAACAGCGTCGGCCCGATGATCCACGCCGGATGCACCGGCACTTGGTAGTGCGGAATCGCCCACGCCACGAGCAAGCACTTCGCCACGATCAGCAGCCACGCCAGCCCGAGAAACCGGCGCGCCTGCGACGACAAACCCTCCAACGGATGCGGATGCAGGTTCATGGTCACACCCTACTCTCCTCCGTGCTCCGCCGCTGCGCACGGTTTGGCTGCCCGCGCGCACCGGTTGCCTGCCACCTGAGCCCCCCCCCCCCCCCCCCCCCCCCCCCCCCCCCCCCCCGGGTGGGGCCCCCCTCGACCCGAAACCGCGCAAACTCAAACGCATCTCAGCTGCTGGGCAGACCCTCGCGTCGGCCGGCATCTCCATCCTCTACTTCTCCAGCAACGCCGCAGGTGGCAGCCAGACTCGAACTCGTCTATTCGCAAAATCAGATGCTGCCAGAAGAGAGCTCAGTCGCTTCACGTGCCGGCAAACATCACGTCAATGCTCATCCTTGTTCGCGTAGTCTCTCGACTTGCTTGATCGAAATTCTACGAAGCCAATCGCCGTAATTTCTCGACTACCCGATTGCCCCGGAATCCAAGGGGTATCGACCATGTCAGACCTCGCACGAAATCCAACCGAATCGGATTCGGTCACAGTCTCTTTTCTCTCCGGCCCGGCAGCACAAGAGAAGATTCTCAACCTGATTGAGTCTTGCGACTCCCTGTGCTGCGCCGTCGCCTGGGCGACAGAAAACGATGTTTCTAACGCGCTGCTTCACCACGCAGAAAAGATCTCCAAGATCGTGGTTGGAACTCATCTTTTCCTGACGAGCCCTGCAATTCTTGATCGCTTGGCCGGAATCGCTGTTGCCAAAGCAAAAAGCCCCGACGGGGACCTCTTTCATCCAAAGGTATACTTTTTCAGGGCAGCCAACCGTGGATTTCTCGTTGTCGGGAGCCATAACCTGACGCAAGCGGCGTTTGGCTCCAATGTCGAAGCCAGCACGCTGATCGAGGGGCCGGAAAAAGCGCCGATTTTCGGCGAACTCTGTTCTTTTATTGTTCGTGAATGGGAATCCGGCCGAGCCATCGACCCTGATTTCCTTTTCTCCTACCGGATTCAGCATCGCCACAAACACCCGCATCACGAAAAACTCCGCAAATTCGAGGATCTCAAGCGTCCGCGAAATCGCCGCGATACCGATTCTCCGCTCTTGTTGTCATGGGAAGGTTTTCTCCAACGAATCAGCCACGATCCGCACCACACCACGACCGGCCGTATCCGCCTTTTGAAGGCAGCCGATGAACTCTTCGCAAAATACGGATCGCTGGCAAAAATGCCGCCTATCGAACGAAGGAAGATTGCAGGGACTCAGGGGAGCAACGAACGCCAATCCGGATTGGATTGGGGCTGGTTCGGACAGATGAGCGGCTCGGGCACATTTGCTCACTTGATCATCGATAGGCCGGACGATCTGTCCGGCGCCCTCGACTACATCCCACCGGCGGGGCCTATTTCGTCCGCACACTACCAGACTTACATTCGCGCATTTAAAGCAGCCTTTGCTCAACAGAGTCGCCAAGGACAGCTTCCGACGGCAACCCGACTGCTCGCAATGAAGAGGCCGGACTACTTCGTGTGTGTGAATAGTGCGAACCGCGACAGTCTTTGTGAACGCTTCGGCATCGCCCCGACGAGCGTAACGTTGGAGAGCTATTGGGCCAAGGTGGTGCAGCCGATCATGAATTGCCCGTGGTGGCTGTCGCACGAGCCCCCCAAGCCGGATCAAGCCGCGATCTGGCGCGGACGAGCGGCATTGTTGGACGTGATTTACTACGAACCGAAGCCGAAGAAATAGCCGCTACGGCGCGAGTTTTGCGCGCTACTTTTTCGTCTTCACCGCGCGCTTCCGCTCCGGCGCCACCGTGCGGCAGATTTCGCAGACCGTGCCGTCGCAGCCGTGCGCCGTGCAATGTTCGCGGCCGTAGAAAATGATCCGCAGGTGCAGCGCGTTCCAGTGCTCGCGCGGGAACAGTTTCTTCAGATCCGCCTCGGTCTGCTCCACGTTCTTTCCGCCGGTCAGCTTCCACCGCTGCGCCAGCCGGTGGATGTGCGTGTCGACCGGAAACGCCGGCACGCCCCACGCCTGCGCCATCACCACGCTCGCCGTCTTGTGCCCCACGCCGGGCAACGCTTCCAGCTCCTCGAAGGTCCGCGGCACTTGCCCGCCGTGCTGCGCCACCAGGATCTCCGAAAGCCCGCGGATCGCCTGCGCCTTGCGCGGCGCGAGCCCGCAGGGCCGCACGATCGCATCGATCTGCGCCACGCTCAGCCGCGCCATCGCCTCCGGCGTATCGGCCAGGGCAAAGAGCGCCGGCGTCGTCAGGTTCACGCGCTTGTCCGTGCACTGCGCCGACAGCAGCACCGCCACCAGCAGCGTGAACGGATCCGTGTGGTCGAGCGGCACCGGCGTCCGCGGATACAGTTCCGCGAGCCGCCGGTCGATGAACGCGGCGCGTTCCTGCTTGGTGGTCATGGGCGCGGAAAAAGAGCGGCTTCCCCGGTGAAAACAACCCCTTTGTCCGCAGCGGCGCGTGGCGGCGGGCCTCCCTGCCCGCGGTTTGGGCCATCCGCCCAACCTCGGGGGCCGGGCACGACCGCCGCCACGCCCCCGCCGCGGCACGCACCGCCCCCGGTCGCCGAGCTCCTGCCCGCGTCCCGTGGTTTCCGAACCGTAGCGCCTGAGCTTGCTCGGTCCGTTTCGCCGTTCGTCCGAGCCGGGCATCGACCAAGGTCGAGCCCGGCAAAATTCGAAAATACGAGGTGAGTGCAGCCTCAGAACGGCCGCGCCAACTCGAGCGACCACGTGCGGCCGGGCAGCAGGTTCTGGCTCACGCCGGGATCGTAGCCAAACGCCCCGGTGCTGAGCGGCGGCTCGCGGTCGAAGAGGTTGGCCACGCCGACCCGCACCCGCGTCCCCCGCAGCCACTTCGCCGCGTCGCCGCCGAAGCGGTAGCCGAGCGCCGCGTTGTAGGTGATCGTCGAGCCGACGATATAGCGGTAGACAAATTGCCCGCCGGTGAATTGCCGCGCGATGTAGCCGGGCCGGCCCAATGATTCCCAGATCGCCTGCGTCGTGGTCGCGCCGCCCTGCGACGGACCGACGTAGTAGGCGCCGAGATTCCCCGTCCACGCGCCGCGGCGCCACGAAACGCCGCTGGTGCCGCGCCAGCGCGCGACGCCGCCGGTGTTCATGTCGTCGTTTTCGATCGCCGGAAGGTTCGCCGGGCGTTGCACGGAACGCGAACGCACGAGGTAGGCCCATTCCGAATTGAGCACGACCTGGCCCCACGGAAACCGCGGCACCACGTAGCGCAGGCCCAGATCCACGCCTTCGTGGTCGCTGGTCGCGACGTTGATGAAGGGCTGGTTCACGGAGAAAATCTTGCCGGCGATGCCCTGCTGGTTGTTGGGATTCGCGGTGTTGTAGGGCGCGAACGCCGCGACGTCCTCCGGCGTGACGGCGTAGCGCACGACGTCGGGGTCGCCTTTGTAGTTGGGCGTGCCGCTGCCGAGGTCGATCTGCGCGATGGTGCGGCCCGCGGCGAGTTGGGAACGCGTGTAGGCCTGGAGCAGCGCGACGTCGCTCGCGCGGATCTGCGCGGTGCTGCGCTGGCCGAGGAGGTTGGTGCGCTCGATGCGCCATTGGTCCGCGGTCACGCTCAGGCCCTTGATGCCCGGGACGTCGACCACGATGCCGTAGGTTTTTCCTTTGGACTCCTGCGGCTTGAGCGCCGGGTTGC
>JBILLY010000812.1:0-2973 GCA_044375835.1 Opitutaceae bacterium | reverse complement strand
AGGCGCCTTCGTTGGTGAGGGGGTTGCGGTAGGTGTCGATGTCGCCCGCGCCCGCGGAGATCGACCAGCGCGGACTCGTGAAAAGCGCGGCGAGACTCGGCGCCATGAAGCCTTCGTTGTAGGAACCGCGCAGCATGAGCCACGGGAGCGGGCGCCAATTCAGGCCGACCTTCGGCTTGGTGGTGTTGCCGAAATCGCTGTAGCGCTCGTGCCGGCCCGAGGCCGTGAGCTCGAGCGTGTTGACGAACGGCACGCGCTTCTCCGCCGGCACCAGCGGCACAACAACCTCCGCGTAGAGGCTCGTGATCTGCCGGTCGCCGATCACATCGGGGCGCGGCGGATGCAGCAGGAAGTCGTTGTCCGTGGTCTCGAGCCCCGCGCCGGCGGGATTCTCGCCGCTGAA
The DNA here is from genome assembly GCA_044375835.1 of Opitutaceae bacterium. Classification (GTDB taxonomy): domain Bacteria; phylum Verrucomicrobiota; class Verrucomicrobiia; order Opitutales; family Opitutaceae; genus ER46. Next base: position 2,570 of record JBILLY010000812.1, on the reverse strand, counting down.
CGGCGGGCGCCGGTCGGCGAGTTCGTCGTTGCGATACTCCGCGCCGAACGAGGTCTGCACGTCGCCGCCCCACCAGCGGAGCAACCGGCCCGTCACGCGCAGGTCGCCGCTGGCGATGGAAGACTCGGCGCGGCGCGCGTAGATCTCGGAAAACGAGTCCACCGTCGCGGCCGGGTTCGTGTAGGGGCGGTCGGCGACGACCGCACCGTTGGCGACGCGGAAGGTATAGCCGAACGGATTGTAGGCCGTGGCGTCGGTCCGCGCGAGCGCGGCGGCCAGCCGGCTCTCGCGCACGTCGGGATAGGCTTCGTCCACGCCCTCGACCCGGTTGTAGAAACCGGAGCCTTCCCAGGACCACGAGTTGCCGAGCGTGCCGCGCAAGCCGCCGGCAAGTCGCACGACATCGGCCTCCGTGGAGATTTTTTCGACGCCGAGATCCGGCAAGGTGAGCGAGACGAGGCTGATCGTGCGCGGTGCACCGGTCAGGCGTGCCGTGCCGTCGGCATTCGGCGCGCCCGTCGCGTGGTAGAAGCGCGAACCGTAGGGGTTGTAGGGGTTGTCCGCCGACATCACCGCGAGCTTGTCGCTCGTGGGCGCGTTCAGCGCGAGCGGCTGGCGGACCATCGTGGACTCCGCCTTGTAGTAGGAGAAATCCGCGAAGGCCGTGAGCCGCTTGGTCACGTCGTATTCGGCCGAGACAAACGTGTTCGCGCGCGCCATGCGCGGCGACGCCATGCCGAATTCATTGAGATCGAGGTAAAACTCCGGGTTGGCGGCAAAGGTCGGCGCCGCCGTCGTCAGCACCGGCGTGCCGTTCACGGGCCGGAAGTAGTTGCTCGCGGTCGCCGTCCCGAGGCGGAAGATCGGCCAGCGGCCGCGCGCGGTGCGGGCATCGAAGGGACCGCCGGGCGCGTTGAACGGCGCGGGCGCTTTCGCGGAGAGAAACGAGGTTTTGCTGAAATCGCGGTCGCGCAGGAAAATCGCCTCTTTGTAGAGCGTCTCGATCGTGGCGAAAAACCGGCCGCGCCCCTGCGCGAAACTCGTGCCGAGGGTAAACGTCGCCTGCGTGCTCTGGCCGGCGCCGTGCTCGGGCTGCGCGTAACGCAGCGTCGCTTCCGCGCCCTGAAACTCGCGCTTGAGCACGTAGTTGATCACGCCGCCCACCGCATCCGAACCGTAGATCGACGACGCGCCGTCGCGCAGCACCTCGATGCGCTCGATGCCCTGCGTCGGCAGCTGGTTCACGTTCACCGCCTGCGAGAGGCCCGCCGTCATCGGGTTGATCGCCATGCGGCGGCCGTTGACGAGGATGAGCGTCGCGGTCGCGCCGAGGTTGCGGAGGTTGATGTTGGCGTTGTCGCCGCGCGCGCCCGACGAGCCGAGGCGCGTCTCGTTCTCCGGCAAATTCACGACCGAGGGCAGCGCCGTGAGCATATCCACCGGCAGCAGCGCCTGCCGCACCGCCATCGCGTCCTGGTCGAGCACGGTCACCGGCGCGACCTTCTCCATGTCGAGGCGTTTGATGTTGGAGCCCGTCACGACAAAGCTCTGCAACGCCACGGGCTGATCGGCCGTCGCGATCACCGGCGCCCGCGCGCCCGCGTCGGCCGTAGCCGCCCGCCCCGACGCGCCCGCGGCGCCGACCATGAGAAAAAGGACAAGTCCGCGCACCTGCGTCGCGCCGCCCCGGAAGAGATCAGAATACATCACCCGCCGAGCATGAGCCGCGCACGTCACGATCCCGCGGCGAGCCGGTGACAATCGCGTCAACCGCATCGCCCGAAACGGCGACGCAGCCGTCACCTGTTCCTCGTCTCGCTTCGCCGCAGTTCTCCTTCCGCACCCGCAACCGCCGCTACTGCCCGCGCCGCCCGCGCCACAACGCGGTTGCGCGCGCCCGCTTCGCACTTACCCTCCCGCCTTTCCTCCATGTCCACGCTGCGCGACCTCCTGGCCCCGACCGACACCTTCGCCCGCCGTCACCACGGCGACCATGCCGCCGACACGGCCGCGATGCTCACCGCCCTTGGTTATGGCACGCTCGACGCGTTGGCCGATGCCGCCGTCCCGCCCGCCATCCGTCGCGGTCCGCTCAACCTCCCCGCCGCCCTCGGCGAATCCGGCGCCCTCGGCGAACTCCGCGGCCTCGCCTCGGAAAACAAACTCTACCGTTCCTTCATCGGCCTCGGCTACTACGACACCGCCGTCCCCGGCGTCATCCAGCGCAACATCCTCGAGAACCCCGGTTGGTATACCGCCTACACGCCCTACCAGGCTGAGATTTCCCAAGGCCGCCTCGAGGCCCTGCTCAATTTCCAGACCCTCGTCACCGACCTCTGCGGCCTCGAGATCGCCAACGCCTCCATGCTCGACGAAGGCACCGCCGCCGCCGAGGCGATGATGATGTGCCACCGCCTCAAGGAAGGCGACGCCTCCGCCCACCGCACCTTCTTCGTCTCCGACCGCTGCCATCCGCAGACGATCGACATCGTCAAGACCCGCGCCAAGCCCATCGGCATCGCCGTCACCGTCGGCGACCACCGCACCTTCGCTCCCACCGCCGACTGCTT
>JBILLY010000921.1:0-2594 GCA_044375835.1 Opitutaceae bacterium | reverse complement strand
CGGTGGTCGCGGCGCCGGCGCAGGTGGCGAGCAAAGCGACGGCGATCACGCCGAGCGCGCGCAGCACGGCGACGGAAACGACTCGGGGACGACGGGGCGAAGTCATGAGCGAAAGCAACTATCGAGGCGGCTGGACGCGAAGCGCAATGCCGACGTTGCGCGCCGTGCGGGGCGATCGGTAGCCCGAACGGGTGAGAGGACGGGACATGTCGCGGCCGGGACGGAATCGCTTCCGCCCGGAGACCGGTTCGGACGCGCCTGGAACGCAGCGCCGTTTCCGGCCGGGCGGACTACATGCCGGGGAAGCCGCCGCCCTTGCCGCGCATCGCCTCCATCTGGCGCATCAGCTTTTTCCCGCCGCCGCCCTTCAACATTCTCATCATCAGCTGCATCTGGCCGAACTGTTTGAGCAGCTGGTTGACCTCGACGATTTTCACGCCCGCGCCGTCGGCGATGCGTTTGCGGCGGCTGCCGTTGAGGATCTCGGGTTTGCGGCGCTCCTGCTTGGTCATGGACTTGATGATAGCTTCGGTGCGGGCCATCTGCTGGTCGGCGCCGGCGGGCAGTTGCATGCCGCTCATGCCGGGAATCATGCCCATGATGCTCTGCATCGAGCCCATCTTCTTCACTTGCTGCATCTGGCCCAGGAAGTCTTCGAGGTCGAATTCGGCCTTCTTGAGCTTCTCGGCCATCTTCTCGGCCTCTTTCTGGTCGATCGTCTCCTGCGCTTTTTCGACGAGGGAAACGACGTCGCCCATGCCCAAAATGCGGGAGGCGAGGCGGTCGGGGTGGAAGGTCTCGAAGTCGGCGGTCTTTTCGCCGGTGCCGATGAATTTGATCGGGACGCCGGTGACACTCTTGATCGAGAGGGCGGCGCCGCCGCGGGTGTCGCCGTCGAGCTTGGTGAGGATCAGGCCGGTGAGCTGGAGCGCGTCGTGGAAGGTCTTGGCGACGTTGACGGCTTCCTGGCCGAGGGCGCCGTCGGCGACGAGGATGACCTCGTCGGGCTGGATGCGGGCGCGGAGTTTTTTGACCTCTTCGATGAGGTCGGCGTCGATCTGAAGCCGGCCGGCGGTGTCGAAAATGATGCAGTCGGCGGTCGCGGTCTGCGCGGCGCTGAGCGCGGCGGCGCCGATGGCGGGAACGTCCTTGGAGTCGCGGTCGGCGTAGAAGCCGAGCTCCTCCTGCTTCGCGAGAATCTCGAGCTGGTCGATGGCGGCGGGGCGATAGATGTCGGCGCCGACCACGAACGGGCGGTAGCCGCGTTTCTTGAGCAGTTTGCCCAGCTTGGCGGTGGAGGTGGTCTTGCCGGAGCCGTGGAGACCGACCATCAGAATCTTGAGCGGGCGCGCGGTGGAGAGATCGGTGGTGCCGGCGCCGAGGAGGCCCACGAGCTCGTCGTGGATGATTTTGACGACCTGCTGGCCGGGGGCGACTCCCTTGAGCACTTCCTGGCCGACGCACTGGGTCTGGACGCGTTCGACGAACTCGCGGGCGACCTTGAAGTGCACATCGGCGGCGAGCAGGGCGGTGCGCACCTCCTTGAGGGCCTCCGCCATGTTTTCTTCGGTGAGCTTGCCGACGCCGCGGAGGTTGCGCAGCGCGCTGCCGAGTTTTTCGGTGAGGGATTCGAACATGCGAAGCTCACCGTTGCGCGAATTCGCGCCGGGAAGCAACCACCGCGTCGGGGCGCTACGCCCCGCGCACGACGACGGTCGCGGCGACGCGGTCCTCGATCGCCTGGCGGTTGGGGTCCCAGAGCACTTTCAGGAAACCCATGAGGCCCATGGCGACGCCGGCCACGTAGCCGCCGTGCCGGATGAAGGCGTCGAAAAACGTGAAAGGCTGGCCGTTGAGTTTCACGGCGCGCAGGCCGAGCGCGGCCTTGCCGGGCGTGCGACCGTTGAGCGCGCCGGCCAGGAGCGTGAAATAGACGCCCGACCAGCCGAACGTGACCCCGAGTGCGGCGGCGAAGGCCTTGGTCTGGTGCAGCCACGAGGCGCCGGCGGCATCGCGGTCGCGCAGCTCTTTTTTCAGGGCGTCGACTTGCCGCTCCAGCTTGGCCGCCGTCTCGCGCAGCTCTGCGATTCCGTCTTCCGGCCGGACCCAAACCGAGTAGCGCATCGCGTCGCTTTCGGTGCGGCCGGTGAGCGCGTCGAGGGCGAGACCGCGGTCGCGGAGGACGGGACTGTGGCCGATCGCCAGGACGGCCAAAACGACGATTCCGGCTCCGAGCGTGCGGCAGAGAACGCGGGCGACCTTCAGCGCGGTGGGGGCGCCGGCGGCGTTGCCCAGAAGGACGATCAGCATCGCGCCGGTGCCGAGCGCGAGCCACGGACCGGAGAGCAGGGAGAGCAGGCCGACCGCGACGAGGTCGACCGCCATGGCGGCGGCGCGGCGCCACGGCTCGGCCAGGAAACGGGCGAGCACCTCGGGCGCCACGGCCAGCGTCTCCGCGACGACGGTGCGGCCGGCGGGTTTGGCGCCGGGGACAGGGGGAAGTGCCGGATCGGCCATCGCGCCGATGCCACGCGGTGATTCGGCGCGCGCAAGCCCGGACTGGCCGCTTGACTCGTTTTCCGCGCTCTGAAACA
>JBILLY010000002.1:0-38730 GCA_044375835.1 Opitutaceae bacterium | reverse complement strand
CGGGGGGCGCGGGAAAGCGGTGGCGGGTCGGGTTGGCGTGCGGTGGCGAGGGCGGGGCGGAGCGACGCGGCAAGGACGGAGAAGGGCGGGGCGGGGGCGGGCACCCAGGGCGGCGCGGCGAGCCGCCCCTGCCTTGCGCGGGGAGCTAGCGGAGCTTCACGCGGAGGACGGCGGTCTCGCCGCCGCGGCCGACGAGCAGGACGAACTCGGGGCGGGCGCTGTCTTGGTCGATCGCGGCGAGTTGCGCGGCGGCGGCGGCGAAGGTTTTCACCTCGGTGCCGTCGATTTCCTTGATCCAGTCGTCGGCGCGGAGGCCGGCGACGGAGACGGCGCTGCTGGGTTTGACGTGGTGGACGATCACGCCGGTCGGCTCGGTGGCCTTGGTGCGGCGCTCGATGGCGTCGCCGTAGACGAACTCGCGCACGACGAGGCCGAGGCGCTCGAAATATTTCCGTTCGGCCTCGCGCATCAGTTTGGGCTGCTCGCCGAGGACGACGTTCAGTTCGGTGCGCTCGGCGCCGCGGAGGACGGTGAGGGCGAGGGCGTCGCCGGGGGCGCGACGCTCGATCTCGCGCTCGATGAAGGTGACGACGACGCGGTCGGGTTTCAGCTGCGGGAGCGGTTTGCCGTCGAGGGCGAGGATGATGTCGCGGGCCTTGAGGCCGGCCTTTTCGGCGGGGCTGCCTTCGAGGACCTCGCTGACCACGGCGCCCGATTGGGCGGCGAGGTTGAGGAATTTGGCGACCTCGCGGTCCATCGCCTCGAGGCCGTAGGCGCCGAGCCAGGCGAGCGGGCGGCCGGAGACATCCTTGGGGACGCGACCGAATTGGGGCAGGATCTCGTCGGCGAACTGGAAGGTGCTGCTTTCCTCGACGTTGATGAGCATGGTCGGGGACGGCCGGCCGGAGCGCGAAATCTGGAGGAACGTCTGTCCGCCGGAGGGGCCGGCGAGGCCCGCGAACACACCGTCGAGATCGAAAACGGGCAGGCCGGGAGCGGCGACTTCCTGCTGGGCGATGCCGGTGCGTTGGGGGACGGATTGGATGAGGGCGAGATGGCTGCGGAGCAGATACGGGGCGAAGTCCTCGTCTTTGCCGCGGAGGCCGATGCCCCAGACGAGCGCGGCGAGGCCGGGGGGGCGGCTGCCGGAGGAAGCCGCGAATACCGTGATCGGGGTGAGGCGGGCGTGGACGGAGGCGTCGACGCGCACGAAGTGCCAGCCGGTGTAGGCGTCCTGGCCGAGGTAGCGGGCGGGCGTGCCGGTGCCTTCGCCGGGGAGGTAGACCTTGAAGTCCTTGAGCTGCCAGAGGGCGGCGCGGGGATCGATGGCGTTGGCCTGGAGAATGATCGTGCCGCCGACGTCGATCACGGTGCCCATGGAGACGGTGGGCTGGCGGTCGATCTCGGTCTCGGTGACGTATTCGACGGCGACGACGGATTTGACGCGCTCGCTCCAGAGGGCCTGCAGGTCGGCGGCGACCTGGTCGGCGGCGCGCACCCAGGAAACGGATACGGCGGCGGCGAGCGCCGCGACGAGGACGCGGGCGACACGGAGCGCGGGGAGGCGGGAAGGGCGGAGGGCGGGCGGTGCGACGGGCAGCGAGGCGGCCGGGGTGGCGCGGAGGACGGTCATGGTTTGAGAATGTTCAGCGACACGCGGCGGTTGCGCCGGGTTTCCAGCAGGGTGGGCGCGGGTTGCGCGAGGTAGGCGGCGTGGGCGGTCTTGAGGACATCGAGCGAGACGACCGGTTGCTGGTTGATCTTGGTGATGATGTCGCCGCGGCCGAGGCCGGCGGTCTCCGCGGGGAAACCCGGTTGCACGCCGATAACGACGACGCCGGTGGTGTCGTCGAGTTGGTTTTCGCGGGCGTAGGCGCGGGAGACTTTGCGGACGCTGAGGCCCCATTTTTCCAGAGCCCATTCCTCGCCGACGCGGCTTTCGAGTTTTTCGGTGACGACGGTGAAATCGCGGGTCTCGGCGCCGCGCTTCACGGTGAAGACGAGCGACGAGCCGACGGCGCGGCCGGCGATGAGATTCTGGATCGGCGGGAGCTGCTCGGGGAAGCGGCCGTCGACTTTGGCGCCGTCGAGGGCGAGCACGATATCGCCGCCGCGGAGGCCGGCGCGGGCGGCGGGGGAGCCGGGGTCGACGCTGTTGACGAGGAGGCCGGTGTTGAGGGCGAGGGCGTAGAAGTTTTCGAGGTCCTGGAGCGCGCCGGGGACGAGGCCGACGTAGCTGCGCACGATGGCGCCGTCGCGGACGAGTTTCTCCATCACGTCGCGCGCGGTGGCGGAGGGGATGGCGAAGCCGAGGTTGTTGGCACCCATGTAGCCGCGGGAGGAGATGCCGACGACGGCGCCGTCGCCGGTGACGAGCGGGCCGCCGGAGTTGCCGGGGTTGATGGCGGCATCGGTCTGGAGCCAGGTGTTGAAGGTGCCGGTCTCGTAGCCGCCGATGCCGCGGTTGTCCTCGAAGTAGCGGTTGTTGTTCGAGACGATGCCGCGGGTGACGGTGCGGGTGAGGCCATGGGGCGTGCCGACGGCGTAGACTTCCTGGCCGGGGTAGAGGGCGCGGCTGTCGCCGAACGCGGCGTGGGAAAACGTGAAGCCGCGGCGGCGGATCTCGGCGAGGTCGAGCCGGAGGACGGCGAGGTCGGTCCAATGGTCCCAGCCGACGAGCTTGGCGCCGACGCGCTCGAGGTTGGCGAGGGTGACGTTGATCTCGACGGCGCGGAAGGAGGCGACGTGGGCGTTGGTGAGGACGATGCCGTCGGCGGAGAGGATGACGCCGGAGCCGATGCCGGCGGTGTAGCGTTTGGCGCCGGCTTCGAAGGTGAGTTCGCGGACGTCGATGCGGACGACGGCATCGAGCAGACGGTTGAAGCCCGGGGACATGGCGGCGCGGGCGGCCGCGGCGGTGCAAAGGAGCGAGATTACGAGGAGAAAACGGGTGGCGAGCGCGGAGGTTGACCGGGCTGGGTAATGTTTCACAGTGGCGGGTTTTTACACGATGGCTACCAAGTGCACTGACTACAACTTCCACGAGATCGAGCCGCACTGGCAAACTTTCTGGGAGCAGACGGGGGCGTTCCGCGCCGAGCAGACGTCGGCGAAGCCGAAATACTACGTGCTCGACATGTTCCCGTATCCGTCGGGCGCGGGGTTGCACATCGGCCATCCGGAAGGCTACACGGCGACGGACATTCTCGCCCGCTACAAGCGCGCGAAGGGCTTCAACGTGCTGCACCCGATCGGCTGGGATGCCTTCGGCCTGCCGGCGGAGCAACACGCGGTGAAGACGGGCACGCACCCGGCGTCGAACACGCAGAACAACATCACGAATTTCCGCCGGCAGATCAAGGCGCTGGGCTTTTCCTACGATTGGGAGCGCGAGGTCGACACGACGGACCCGAAGTATTTCCGGTGGACGCAGTGGATTTTCCTGCAGCTGTTCCGGCGCGGGCTGGCCTATGTGGACGAGCGGCCGGTGTGGTGGTGTCCGGAGCTGCGCACGGTGTTGGCGAACGAAGAAGTGGTCGACGGCAAGAGCGAGGTGGGTGGCTTTCCGGTGGAGCGCCGCAATCTGCGCCAGTGGGTGCTGCGCATCACGGCCTACGCGGACCGGTTGCTCGCGGACCTCAAGGACGTGGATTGGCCCGACTCCACGAAGCGGATGCAGGAGGCGTGGATCGGCCGCAGCGAAGGCGCGGAGTTGCTTTTCGACCTCGAGAACAAGGCGCTCGGGCAACTGAAGATTTTCACGACGCGGCCGGACACGCTGTTTGGCTGCACCTACATGGTGATCGCGCCGGAGCATCCGCTGGTGGAGGCGTTGACCACGCCGGAAAACAAACCCGCGGTGGACGCCTACCGGCGCAAGGCCGCGGCGAAGAGCGACCTCGAGCGGACCGACCTCGCGAAGGACAAGAGCGGTGTCTTCAGCGGCACCTACGCGATCAATCCGGTCAACGGCGCGCGCGTGCCCGTGTGGATCGCGGACTACGTGCTGATGGGCTACGGCACCGGCGCGATCATGGCGGTGCCGGCGCACGACGAGCGGGATTACGAATTTGCGGTGCAGTATGCGCTGCCGATCGTGCAGGTGATCGACAGCGGCGCGGCGGACACGAAGCTCCCCTTCGTCGGCGACGGCAAGGTGGTCAACTCGCCGGGTTACGACGGCCTGGCGTGGCCCGACGCGAAGAAGCGGATCACGGCGGACCTCGCGGCGCGGGGCGTGGGCAAGGCGACGGTGAATTTCAAGCTGCGCGACTGGCTGTTTTCGCGGCAGCGCTACTGGGGCGAGCCGTTTCCGATCGTGTGGGTGAGCGCCGAGGACTACGCGGGGGCGCAGCGCGTGCGCACGGACTTGCCGGCGCAGCCCGTGACTTACCGCAGCGAGGGCACGACGTATTACGCGTTGCCATTGCCCGAGCAGGCGCTGCCGCTGGCGTTGCCGGACGTGCAGTCGTATCTGCCGAGCGGCACGGGCGAGAGCCCGCTTGCGAATGAAACGGCGTGGCTCGAGATCTGGTTCGACGCGGCGACGGGTGCCTCGGTGCCGGCGTCGTCGCCGCGCCCGGCGGGTGCCGGCTGGGTGCGCGGTCGCCGCGAGACCAACACGATGCCGCAGTGGGCGGGGTCGTGCTGGTATTACCTGCGATTCCTCGATCCGACCAACGCCACGGCATTCGCCTCGCCGGAGGCGCTGCGCTACTGGGGCGTGCCCGACCTTTACGTCGGCGGGGCCGAGCATGCGGTGCTGCACCTGTTGTATGCGCGGTTCTGGCACAAAGTGCTCTTCGATCTCGGCGTGGTGCCGCAGGCGGAACCGTTCACGAAGCTGTTTCATCAGGGCATCATTCTCGGCGAGGACGGCGAGAAGATGTCGAAGAGCCGCGGCAACGTCGTGAGTCCCGACACGATCATCGCGTCGCACGGCACGGATACGTTGCGGCTCTATCTGATGTTCCTCGGTCCGCTCGAGGCGATGAAGCCGTGGAATCCCCGCGGCATCGAGGGTGTGCACCGCTTCCTGCAGAAAATCTGGCGCGAGTTGATCGGGCCGGACGGGGGTGTCGCCGCCAAGATCGCCGCGTTCGGCGCGCCGAATGCTGATGGCGCCGAATTCACGAAACTGTTGCATGAGACGATCAAAAAAGTCGGCGACGACATCGAGGGACTGCGTTTCAACACCGCGATCTCGCAGATGATGATTTTTGCCAACGCGCTCCAAAAGGCGCCGACCGTGAGCCGGGAAGCGGCGCTGGCGTTCGTCCAGGTGCTGGCCCCGTTTGCACCCCATATTGCCGAGGAACTTTGGGCTCGGTTGGGCGGTGCGGGGTCCGTGATGCGGGAAGCGTGGCCTGTGTTCGACGCAGGCAAACTGGTCGCGGCGGAGGTGAAGCTCGTGTTCCAGGTGAACGGCAAGCACCGGGGAGATCAGTTGGTGCCGGTCGGAACCTCGGAAAACGAGGCCTTGGCCTTCGCGCAAGCCAACCCGCGGGTTGCGCCCCATTTGGATGGCAAGACGATCAAACGGGTGATTTTCGTGCCCGGGAAAATTCTAAACGTTGTGGTGGTGTGAAATAACGAAGAACTCCGCGCTTGCCATTTCTAGGGGTAACACCCCATTTTCTGGTATTCCCTCAAGCTCGTGGCACCTTTGACCGCCTAAAATGACATGAATTCACGCATTCCCGTCCTTCGTTCCGCCGCTCCGGCCGGTTCGGCTGCACTGTGTCTTCTGGCCGCCGGTTTTTTGCTTCCGTTGTCCGTTTCCGCGCAGAACAAGCGAAAAGACCCTTCGAGCAAAGTCTATGTCACCGACGTTAGCGGCGAGGCGGTGATCGATACGGGTGAAGCGATCGAGGATCTCGCAAAACGTTCGGTCTACACGGCCCAGGGAGCGGTGATCGAAACCAAGCGGCCCGAGCAGGACTCCGATCGCAGCAAGTATTTTTCGACGATGGTTTACTCGAACGGGACGGGTGCGTTTTTCGATGCCGACACCCGGGTGGAAGTGAAACGTTTCATGCAGGAGCCGTTCACGCCGAACCGCACCGATATGGATGTCGAACCGTCGATTTCCCAGACGCAGGCGTTCGTCGCGCGCGGGACGGTGGGCCTCTGCACGAGCAAGCTCGTTTCGGGAAGCAACATGGGCTACCAGACGCCGCACGGTTCCGTGAGTATCCGCGGCAAGAAGACGGTGATCGAGGCCGGTCAGAACCAGACCAAGATTTCCATGCTCGAGGGCGAGAGCACGGTGAAGGCCGGCTCGCAGGATATGGGCGGTCACGTCGTCAAGGCCGGCGAGCAGGCGATCATCAGCCGGGATCCGAACGGCGGCCCCAACCGCATCGACATCTCCCGCATCCCGGCCAATGAAATGGCCGCGCTGGACGACAAAGTGGCGATGGCGTGCATGGCGAAAAAATCGGTTTATTTCGAGGTGCGTGAACGCACCGTCACGGACGGCCAGATCGCCGGCACGTCGAGCAATGTGGGCGACCCGAGCGATCAGGGCGGCACCGACGGCGGCACCACCACGACCACCTCGGGCGGCACGCCGGTGACGGCGTTCGACGGAGCCACAAGCGGCGGCAGCGGCACCGTCATCCGCGAAATCGTCCCGGTGGCGATTCTTCCGGTCGAACTTCCGGTGCAATTCACGGTCAGTCCGGCGCGCATCGTTACGGGAACGGCCCCGGGCACCTGATTTCCCGGCACGCTCAACCCATGGCTTACGGCGGGGAAATGACAATTCGGCTGCAGGCGCGCAGGGCGTTGGCGCTGGTCTTGGCTGCCTTCGTGGCATGTCCGCCGGCGCACGCGTTGATCTCGCTGAACGAAGGCCGCGACCGGATTTTCGTTACCGGCACCGTTTCGGTTTCCCGCGATTCGAACGTCTTCGCCAACGCCGACCAGAAGGGCGATTTTCTCTACTCCACGACGCTGAGCGCGGACTACACGCGCCGCAACGGCTGGATCGGCGTGAACGCCAACGCGGCCGTGAGTTCCACGCGATTCGGGGAGATCGACGGACAGGATTTCGACAATCCCACCCTCGGCCTCGAGTTCACCAAGCAGACCGGCCGCACCACCGGTTCGCTGACGATTTCGGCATCACGCGAGAGTCGGGCGGATGCTTCGGTCAACGTGCGCAGCACGTCTTGGATCATACCGGTCGGACTCAACTTCAAATATCCGATCGTCGGGGCGTGGACGGCCACAGGTTCACTCGGCTACTCGCAGCGCAAGTATCTCGACGAAGTTGCGTTCGCCAGCCTGACGAGCTATTCGGCGTCGGTCGACCTGATCCACATCTTGAACACCGAGCGCGAAGCGGTTGCCGGCTACCGCTACCGGTTCAGCGATACGTCGCGCGATACGTCGTCGTCCGACCATAATTTTTCCCTGGGTTTGAACGGTAAGCTCCTGCGCGGCATCTCCGGCAGCGCCCGCGTGGGCTACCAGTTCCGATCCGTCGAGAGTCCCCTGCGCAGCGACATCACCTACCAATCCTGGACGGCCAGCGTCGGCGCGAGCTACGCCTTGTCGAAAAAGGCGAATCTGTCGGCATCGGTGGCGAAAGATTTCTCCATCACCGCCAGCGACCAGATCGTCGACACGACGAATGCTTCGCTGGATTTCAAATACGCCTACAATTCCCGTTGGGCGTTTATGGCCGGCGTCGGCTACGGCGACACCCGTTTCCTCGGGGAGGGCGGGAGGATAATACTGGATCAGGGACCTCCGCTCCTTTACGGGCCGAATCGCCACGACAACTACTTCGAATGGCATGCCACGCTGAGCTATTCGCACAGCGAGCACTTCAAGGCGATGCTCACGTATTCGTGGTTCAAGAACTGGTCCACGTTGTCCTACGCGGACTTCATCCGCTCCTCGTGGACCCTGACGGCTTCGACCCGGTGGTAAATGTTATGACTATGCGACTCGCCTGCTTCCGAATCCTGCTGGTCCTGTGGTGCGCAGGGCTGTTGCCCGTGGTTGCCGCCGATTCGGCGCCGCCCGCGCCGAAGGCGGAGAAGAAATCCATCGCCTATCGCATCACCCGAGGTGACCGCCTCAGTATCGGCCTCCTCGGCGAGCGGGATCTTACCGTGGGCGGGAAGCGGGTCGAGGCGATCGGCACGATCAATCTTGCCCTGATCCAGGATGTGCGTCTGGCCGGCCTCACTATCGCCGAGGCGCAGGACGCGATCGCGCAGGCCTACCGCGACGGCCGCTACCTGCGGAACCCGGTGGTCACCGTGACGGTGGACGAATATGCGCCGCGCAACGTCATCGTCAGCGGCAAGGTCAATATCCAAGGCCGCCAGGAGATTCCGGCCGATTCCGAATTCACGATTCTCGAGATGATCTACAAGGCCGGCGGCCTCGCCGACACCGCCCAGGGCAAGAGCGTTAAGGTCACCCGCACGTTGCCGGACGGGTCCCTCAAGGTGTTCATCCTCGACGTCGACAGCGCCCGCCGCGGCGTCGAGCGCGCCACATCCAAGGATGCCGGCTTCGTGCTCGAACCGGACGACATCATCTACGTGCCGGAAAAAATCATTTAACGACCCACCGCGATGGCTGAAGCACCCGTCAAACCACCGCTGCCACCCGCAGCCGCCCAGCAGGACGACGATGTCGTCGAACGGCGCACGCTGCGCGATTACTACATCATCCTGCGGGAGCGTCTGTGGATCGCCCTGCCGCTCGCGCTGATCGTATCGATTGGCTACGGCTACAAGAAGCTTCAGGTCCAACCGACCTACGCCGCGCGGGCCACGATGCAGTTCGAGAAGCCCGACACGGTGGTGAACGTGCAGGGCGTGAACGACCAGACCATCCGGTCGGACGTCGACCTCAATACCCACATAGAAATTCTGAAGAGCGGCCGACTGGCGGCCCGGGTGCGGGAATCGTTTTCGGCGGAGGAGCAGGCGGTGCTCAAACGCGCGGCGCTCAAGCATGCCCCGCCCGGGACCGACCCGAATTCGGTGCCGATCGACATGGGCTGGATGATGCCGACGTCGCAACGTGCCAGTTTTATCATCGGTATCAACGTGACCCATCGGGACGCGGAGGCGGCCGCGATCATCGCGAACCGCTATGTCGACGGGTTCATGAACTTCCTCTACAGCAAGGGCGCCGACAGCAACAAGGGCGCGATCGCGTTCCTCTCCGAGCAGGTCGAGCGCCTGAAGAAGGAATCCGAGGCCGCCGACGAGTCGCTGGAAAAATACAAACGCGAGAAGAACCTGCTTTCGCTGGGCAACTCCATCGATCTCGTGTCCGACCAATTGCGCCGGGCCTCCGGCGGGCGAGACGATGCGCGCCAACGCTTGCAGTTGATCGACGACAAGATGCGGCAGATCGAGACCTATCAGACCGAGAAGCGGAATCTGCTGGAGATCTTCGAAATCAGCGGCCACTCCGGGGTAGTTCCGCTCAAAGCCCAGCAGTTGAAGCTGCAGCAGGAGTTGAGCCTGTTGTCCGAGCGCTACCTCGAGCGGCATCCCGAGATGATCCGCATCACCAACGAGCTGACCGTCACCGAGGCCGATCTCGCCCGCGCCATCCAGCACGTGATCGCCGAGCTGCGCACCAGGCAGCAGGAGGCCAGGCAGGCATTGGCCAACGCGGAGGAGGAGTATGCGCGGGCCGAGAAGGCGCAGTTCGAGCTGCGCGAGAACAGCGTCGCGTTCAACAAACTCAAAACCGAGGCCGAGCTGAAGGAAACGAACTACCGCGCGATCCTCAACCGGCTGAACGAGACGAAAACGATCAAGAACATCGAAAACGTCCCGGTGCGCCCGCTCGATCCGGCCACGGTCGACCTGAATCCGGTCGCCCCGAACAAGGAGCAGATCACGCGCACCGCGATCGGCATCGGTTTGCTCGTCTTCCTCGGGGTGGCCGTCGGCCTGAGTTTCATCGACGACCGCGTGAAGAGCGCGTGGGACGTGGAGTCGTTCATCGGCGTGAACCTGCTCGGCATCATCCCCGACCTCGCCTCGATGAAGGACGAGGAAAAATACACGTTGCTGGCGGACAATAAACAAGCACCGGGGGTGGAGGCGTTCCTCAGCGTCTACAGCTCGATCAAGATCCACTCCAAACTCGACTTTCCCAAGTCGGTCCTCGTCACCAGCACGATCCCCGGCGAAGGCAAGACGCTGATCTCGTGCAATATTGCGGGGGCGTTTGCACGCCACAGCAAGCGCACGCTGCTCATCGACTGCGACCTCCGCCGCCCGATGCTGCACCGCCACTTCAAGCAACAGAACAACGCCGGCCTCATCCCGTGGTTCGAGGGCGGCGGCGCGATGGAAGGCGATCTGGCGACCAATCCCGCGCTCGGTATCATCAAAATCAGCGAGAATCTCTCCCTGCTCTGTTCGGGCGGTCGCTCCAAGAGTCCCACCGAACTGCTCGAAAACCCGCTTTTCGGCCAACTGCTCGAGCGCCTCAAGCGTGAATACGACCTCGTGGTGGTGGATTCCCCGCCGCTCGGGGCCGTCACCGATTCGCTGCTGATCGCGGAGCGCATCGACGAAGTGGTCTATGTCTGCCGATTCAACCGCGCCTACCGGAAGCACATCCGCCTCTACATGCGCGCCCTTCGCAACGGCAAGAACGAGGTGCTCGGAATCGTGCTCAACGGCCTCTCGCCTCGCCGGATCGAATATTACTCCAACTACCGATATTACCGGAGCTACAAAAAATACTACGGGGCGCAGACCTGAACGGGCCTGATGTGTCCGCCGGCCGCGCGATCCGCTCGCGCGGCTTTTTTTAGTCCGATTTTCCGGCTTCAACCGGCCCCGCGGACGGACAAGTCTCTCGTCGTGGCTCCTCCTTCCGCGTTTCTGCCTTCCGACTTCGATGCCCGGCGCCCGGTCGTGTTGATCGCCGGCCAAGGCCTGTATCCGGTGCTCGTGGCCGCCGCCATCCGTCGTGCCGGGGTGCCGCTGCGGCTGGTGGCGTTCGAGGAGGAAACCCGGCCCGATCTCGTGGCGACGTTCGCCAAGGCCGAGGTCCGTATCCTCAAGGTCGGGCAACTCGGCCACATGCTGGATGCGTTGCGCGACTTCGGTGCGGGCTATGCGCTGATGGCCGGGCAGATCACGCCCCGCCGGTTGTTCAAGGGGCTGCATCCGGACTTCAAGGCCGTGCGCATTCTCGCTTCGCTCAAGCGGCGCAACGCCGAGACGATTTTCGGCGCGATCGCCCGCGAAATCGAAGCGATCGGTGTCGTGCTGCTGGACGCGAGATCGTTTCTCGACGACCAGCTGGCGACCGCGGGCTGCCTGACCGGGCGCAAGTTCCCGATCGAAGCGGAATACCTGGCGCACGGCGTGCAGATCGCGCGCGAATGCGCACGGCTGGACATCGGCCAAGGCTGCGTCGTGCGGAAGGGCACGGTCCTCGCCGTCGAGGCGTTCGAGGGCACGGACGAGATGCTGCGACGCGCCGGCGGTTTCAAAACCGACGAAGCCCTCTTCGTCAAAACCGTGAAAGCGCGCCAGGATTGGCGATTCGACGTGCCGTGCTTCGGCGCCCGCACGCTCGAGACCATGCGCGAGGCGCATCTCGCCTGCGCGGCGCTCGAGGCCGGAAAAGTGCTGATCCTCGACAAGCCGGCCGTGCTGCAGCAGGCCAAGGCCTGGGGCATCGGGATTTTCGGATTCGAGTAGTTCCCGCGCGCGGCGGGAGCTGTCGCCGCTTGCGCAGGCGCCGGCTGAGGCCCACATTCGCGCCATGCCCAAGGACGTCGTCTCCGTCAGTATCAAGGGGGTCATGCCGACCGCCAACGGCTGCGCCGTTTTCCTCGGCAACGACGACAAGACGTTCGTCATCTATGTCGACCACTCGGTCGGCAACGCGATCCAGATGACGCTGAACGGCGTGAAGAAGGACCGGCCGCTCACGCACGATCTGATCGGGAGCATCCTGCTCGGGCTCGGCGCGACGCTCGAGCACATCGTCGTCAACGATGCGCGCGAGGGCACGTTTTTCGCCCGTATTCTGCTCCGGATGGAGAACGAACTCGGCCGGAAGATCATCGAGCTGGATGCGCGTCCGAGCGATTCGATCGTGCTGGCGTTGCAGGCGAAGCGGCCGATCTACGTCGCGCGCGCCGTCTTCGACGGGGTCGAGGACATGACGGAGATTCTCGAACGCGTGCTCAAGCAGCAGGCCGAGGAATCCGACGACGAGCAGACCTGACGCGCGCATGGCTGCGACCGTTTCCCGCGCCGGGCTGCCGCCCGGCCAGCTGCCCGGCGCACCGCTGACGGCGCTCGCGCCGATGCAGGACGTGACCGACCTCGCGTTCATGGGGGTGATCGCGCACTACGGCGCGCCGGATTATTTCTTCACCGAGTTCTCCCGTGTCCACGCGCATTCGCGCCCCGAGAAGCACATCCTGCGTTCGATCGATGAAAACGCCACGGGGCGACCGGTGTTCGCGCAGGTTATCGGCGAGGATCTGGATCACCTGACGCGCACGGTCGAGGAACTGCTGCAGCATCCGGTGGCCGGCATCGATCTCAACCTCGGGTGTCCGGCGCCCAAGGTCTACAAGAAGAATGTCGGCGGCGGCCTGCTCCGCGAGCTGGGCAAAGTGGACAAGATTCTGGAACGCCTGCGCGCGGTCGTGCCGGGGCTGTTCACGGTGAAAACGCGCATCGGATTCGATGATACGGCGGGGTTCGGCCGCCTGCTCGAACTGGTCAACCTCCACCGCGTCGATCTTCTCAGCGTCCACGGCCGGACGGTGAAGGAGATGTATCGCAGCGAGGTGCACTACGATTTCATCGCGAAGGCGGCGGCGACGGCGCACTGTCCGGTGCTGGCCAACGGCAACGTGACCTCGGCGGCGCGGTCCGTCGATATTCTCGCCGGGACGCGCGCCGCGGGCGTGATGATCGGGCGGCATGCGATCCGGAATCCGTGGATCTTCCGCCAGTGCCGCGAAGCGGCGGCCGGCCGGCCGACGACGCCGGTCACGTTGGGCGATGTGCGCGAGTATGTGGACAGGCTTTACCGCGCGACGTCCGCGCCGACGCTCGCGGAGCGTTTCCACGTGAACAAGATGAAGAAATATCTGAACTTCGTCGGCCAAAGCGTGGATCCGACGGGTGCCTTTCTGCACGAGATGCGGCGGGTGGAGTCGGAGTCGGAACTGTTCGCCGTGTGCGATCGGCATCTGGTGGAAAACGGTGCGGCGGCGCGGGCCTTCTCGCCGGAGCCGTATCCCGGGGTGATCGCACGGCCCAATTGCGAGACGCCGGCGTCGACACCGGTCGAGTGCTCGCTCGACGCGATCACAGCCTGAAGATCGGTGACCGGTGCGCGGTGTCGCGCTGCCGGCGGAAAGATCGTCTTCCGGGCAAAGCCGGCGCGCGCAGTCGCCACCCATGCCGTGCGAAACCGCCGAGCGAGTGCGCTCCCCCCCCGTCGAGCTTGGTCGGTTGGCCTCGCGCTTGATCGTCGCGAGCCGCTTCGCAGCGGCGACAAACGGGCAGGGGGCGCTCCGGCTTTTTACTTCGGCGAGGGCGCGCGCCGGCTTGGAGGGGGCAAGTTGCGGGGCCATGCGGCGGTCCCTCCGGCGCGCGATCACCGCCGGCGAGTCCCGCTGTTTCGCGTGCAGATCTGTTCCGGCGTGTCGTCGAGCACGCAGATACGTCCGGGCGCCTCGCCGCCGCGGGGCGCAGCGCGACGCCGGCGTGGAATCGGATACGCGGGGCACCGGTGACGGGCGGATGGGCGGCGACCGTGCATCCTGCGTCGCACCCGGCATGACGGGTAGTTCGTCGAGTTTCGGAAGCGTGTGCGCGCAGAAGGCGACATCGCGCGGTGTGTTCCGGTCGGCCCGGCCGACGGCGGCCTTGATCCACCGGCGCTCACGGTCGATGAGCACGACCGTGGCTATCGAGGTGCGGCAGACGCGCGCCGCGAGGCGGCCGAGATTGGGTTGGTCATTTTCACCGGGGCGGTATCGAGCAGGGCGCGGTCGTGCCGCGCTTCGCGTCCCTCCGCTTCGCTGCGCGGCAACGGTGCTTGCGCGTCACTCGAGGCCGAGGACCTTGCGGCCGGTTTCGGAGATCATCTGCGGCGTCCACTGGGGATCCCAGACGATGTGGACGCGGGCCGACTCCACGGTCGGCAGTGCGGCGATCTTCTGCCGCGCGTCCTCGGCGATCACAGGGCCCATGCCGCAGCCGGGGGCCGTGAGCGTCATTTTCACCTCGACGGAGTGCGTGCCGGACGCGGTGCGCTCGATCGCCAGATCGTATACGAGGCCGAGGTCGACGATGTTGACCGGAATCTCCGGATCGAAACAGGTGCGCATGGCGTCCCAGACCGCCTGCTCGGAAAATTCGGTGATTGTCGAGGGCGCGCCGGTCTCGGCGGGCATATAGCCGGCGATGGCGTCGGCGTGTTCGCGGGCGATGCGGAAAAGGCCGCGGTCCGTGCGGACGGTGACATTGCCGCCGAGTGTCTGCGCGATGTGGACCGCGGTGCCGGC
The DNA here is from genome assembly GCA_044375835.1 of Opitutaceae bacterium. Classification (GTDB taxonomy): domain Bacteria; phylum Verrucomicrobiota; class Verrucomicrobiia; order Opitutales; family Opitutaceae; genus ER46. The sequence goes on along the minus strand of JBILLY010000002.1, from coordinate 24,182 downwards.
AGCGAGGGTGACGACATCTCCGGCCGGGATGGCGGTGGCGGTGCAGTCGCGGGACAGGGTGGGCGAAGAGGACATGGAAGGCGGCGCGATTCAGCGGAGGTGGAGGGCGTGGGGCAACCGGGCGTAGATTCCCTGCGGATCATTCAAAGAGCCGAGCGTGCGCAACTCCGAGCCGAGGCGTTCGGCGATGCGGCCGCCGACGGAGCCGGTTTTCAGGGAACTGCTGAGGGTGGGGGCCGCGTGCTCCAGATATTCCTGGAGGGCTTCGAAGAGTTCCTTTTGGTGCGGGTATTCGACGAGACGGTAGCGGCCGGCGAGCCCGGCCTTTTCGGCCGCATAGGCGATCGCGGTGTCGAGGCCTCCCAGTTCGTCGACGAGGCCGATGCCGACGGCATCGGTGCCGGACCAGACGCGGCCCTGGGCGATTTGCTCGACGCGTTCGGGGCTGAGGTTGCGGCCCTCGGCGACCTTGGCGACGAACTCGGTGTAGATCCAGTCGACCATGCGCTGGAGCACGGCGAGTTCCTCCGCGGTCTTGGGGCGCGAGATGGTGAGTGCGTCGGCGTATTTGCCGGTCTTCACGCTGTCGAACGTCACGCCGAAATCGTTGGCGAGTTTCTTCACGTCGAACTGGATGCCGAACACACCGATGGACCCGGTGATGGTGGTCGGTTCGGCGAAGATGCGGTCGCCGTAGGCGGAAATCCAATACCCGCCGGAAGCGGCGTAGCTGCCCATCGAGATGACGACGGGTTTGACCTTCTTCAGGAGGCGGATTTCGCGCTGGATCACCTCGGAGGCGGCGGCGCTGCCGCCGGGGCTGTTCACGCGCAGCACGACGGCCTTGATGCTTTCGTCCTGGCGCAGCTTGCGCAGTTCGCGGGAAAACGTCGACCCGCCGACTTCGCCGTCCTCGCCGGCGCCGTCGACGATCTCGCCCTCGGCGTAGATCACGGCGATCCGGCCGGAGCGGCTGCTGTCGGCGGCGTCGGAGTCTTTTTCGGTTTTGCGGGCCGGCAACGGCGTGTCCGCGGACTGTTTGGCGTAGTCGAAGAGCGACACTTGCTTGAACGGCTCGCGCGAGCCTTTGCGGCCGGTGCGGGCCTTCAGGTCGTCGTAGACCTCGTCGCGGTAGGCGACGCGGTCGACGAGCCGGTGCTCCTTCGCCGCCGCGGCGCGGACAAGCCCTTCGGTGTCGACGGTGGCCTGCAGTTTTTCCGGCGTGAGGCCGCGGCTCGGCGCGATGTCGGCGAGGAGCGCGCCCCAGATGTCGCCGAGGAGTTTCTGCATCTCCTCGCGGTTCTCCGGGCTCATCTCGCGGCGGGTGAAGGGCTCGACGGCGGACTTGTATTTGCCGACGCGGGTGACCTGGACGTTGACGCCGTATTTCTCGAATGCGCCGGCGAAGAACATCGGCTCGCTGGCGAGCCCGGGCATCATGACCACGCCGTAGGGGTCGATCGAGAGATCGTTGGCGGCGGAGGCGAGGTAGTAGGTCTTGGTGGTGGCGTAAGTGAGATAGGCGGAGACGGGCTTGCCGGCGGCCTTGAAGTCGAGAAGCGCGCCGCGCACCTCCCGCAGGGCGGCGAAGCCGGAGCCGAACGCGGCGGGGGAGAGGTCGCCGGTGATGAAGATGCCGGCGATGCGGCTGTCGGCCGCGGCGGCGCGGATCGCGCGGGTGACGGTCCGGAGTTGCAGCGAGTCGGGCCGGCCGCCGAAGGCGCTCAGGTCGACCGGAGGCGGGGCGTCGGTGATGTTGGTGGAGAGATCGAAGACGAGGTAGGCGCCGCGTTCGAAGACCGGGGCTGCTTTCTCGGCGCCGCTCATCGCCGCCAACGCGATCAGAGCGGCGAATCCGAGGGCGGCCACGCCGCCCGTGAAAATCACCAGCGCCACGAACGACCCGAGCATCGAGGTGAAGAAGTTCTTCATGAAGGTGGGCGGACGGTAGGCGCTTTCCGCCCATCCACCAGTCGAAAGGGCGGACTGGCACGGCGGGTGCGTGCGAAGCGCAGCCGCGGGTTGCACCGCGCTCGCGGCCACCCATACCTATCCGCCATGAGTGAGAACAAGGAACTGCTCACGACCAACCGCAAGGCGCTCACGATCAACCTCGATGAGTCCAAATACGGCACGTTTGCCGAGATCGGCGCGGGCCAGGAGGTCGCGCGGGTTTTCTTCCAGGCAGGCGGGGCCGCCGGCACGGTGGCGAAGACGATTTCCGCCTACGACATGACGTTCAGCGACGCGATCTACGGGAAAGCGCCGCGTTATGTCTCGCGCGAGCGGCTCGCGCACATGCTCGATCACGAATATGCGCTGCTGATCGAGCGGCTGGCCGCGCAACGCGGGGAACGAACGGCGTTCTTCGTGTTCGCCGACACGGTCGCGACCAAGGGTTTCAAATCCAACAACGACGCGCACGGCTGGATGGGGGTGCGTTTCCAGTCGGAGCCGGGCGTCGCGCCGAGCGAAATCGTGCTCCACGTGCGCATGTGGGACAAGGAGGCCGTGCTCCAGCAGCAGGCGCTCGGCATCGCCGGCACCAACCTCATCTACGGCGCATTCTACTACCGCGACGACCCCAAGCGGCTGATCGAGTCGCTGGTCGACCACGTCGGCACGGCCCGCCTGGAGGTCGACATGATCACGTTCAGCGGGCCGGCGTTCCGATCGGTCGACAATCGCCTCATGTCGCTGCACCTGGTCGAACTGGGCCTGACCAATGCCGTGATGTATGGGCCCAAGGGCGCGGTGTTGCAGCCCTCGGAGGTGCTCTACAAGAAAGCCGTCATCGTCGAGCGCGGCAGCTTCCGGCCGGTCACGCACGTCAACATCGACATGCTGAACTGCGCCACGGCGCAATTCGTCCAGGAGCCGGAAGTGAAGGGCAAGGAGGTCGTGGTGCTGCTGGAGATCACGATGAACAACCTGCTCGCGACCGGGGCGCTCGACGCGCGGGACTTCCTCTCGCGCGTCGATTTGCTGGGCGAACTCGGGTTCACGGTGCTCATCTCCAACTACCCGGAGTATTACCGCCTCACTTCGTATTTCCGGCGCTACACGAAGGAGATGATCGGCGTCGCGATGGGGATCGCCAACCTGCTCGAGGTCTTCAACGAGAAGTATTACGAACACCTCGAGGGCGGGATTCTCGAATCGTTCGGCCGCATGTTCCGGCATGCGGTGAAACTCTACATCTACCCGATGCGCGGCGAGGCGTTCGAGCGCAGCCAAGCTTCCGCCGCCGGGGCGGTCAGCGCGCATGCCTTCGCGTCGAACGTCCTGATCACGGCGAAAAACGTCCATATCACGCCGCATCTGCGGAATCTCTACGACCACTTGCTGGAGAACCACTACATCGACTGCATCGTGGGCTTCGATCCGGCGGTCCTGAGCATCTTTTCGAGCGACGTGCTGGGCCGGATCCGCGAGCGTGATCCTTCCTGGGAGACGATGGTGCCGGCGAGCGTGGCGCAGACGATCAAGCAGAAGCGTCTCTTCGGCTACGTCGAACCGGCGACCTGAGTCGGTCCCCGTCCGAGGCTGCCGAGCAGACCTCGGCCGAGCGCGGCGGCCGGCGCACTTTTTCCGTGTCTTCGCGGCGACGGTTCGGCAAAACCGCGCGTTCTTCCATGCGCTTCCACAAATACCACGCCCTCGGCAACGACTACATCGTCATCGATCCGCGCGACGTCCCCGCGTGGGGTTCCGCGCCGACGGTCGACCAGATCCGCGTCGTCTGCCACCGCAACTTCGGCGTGGGGTCCGACGGCATCCTGTGGGGACCGTTGCCGTCGCGGCAGAGCGAGTTCGGGTTGCGGATTTTCAATCCCGACGGTTCCGAGGCCGAGAAGTCGGGCAACGGACTGCGCATTTTCTCGCGCTACCTCTGGGACCAGAAACTGGTGCAGAATCCCGCCTTCACCGTCGAGACGCCGGGCGGCCACGTGCGTTCCGTGATCAAGGACGAGGGGCGTCTCATCACGGTGGCGATGGGCAACGTGAGTTTCGACAGCGCGAAAATCCCGGTGAATCTCGCCGGGCCGGCGCGCGAGGTGTTGAACGAGAAGATCACGATCCTCGACCGCGATTTCACCTACTGCGCGGCCACGATCGGCAACCCGCACTGCGTGCTGCCCCTGCCGACTGTCTCGGCGGAGCTGGCGCACAAGTATGGGCCGCATCTGGAGACGCACGCCAACTTCCCGCGCAAAACCAATGTCCAGTTCCTGCAGGTGCTCGACCGGGAAAATATCCGGATTGAAATCTGGGAGCGCGGCGCGGGTTACACGCTGGCGTCGGGCAGCAGCTCCAGCGCGGCCGCGGCGGTGGCGCATCGCCTGGAACTCGTCGACCGCGACATCACGGTGCACATGCCCGGCGGGCAGATCGGGATCGAGATCGGGGACGGCTACTCGATCATGATGACCGGCACGGTGAACAAAGTCGCCGAAGGCACGATGCACCCGGAGTTGTTCGCGGTGAAGGTCTGAGGATCGCGACGGCGGGCGCCCGCCGTGCGCGGCCCCGGCGGGTCAATCCGACGTGCCGGGTGAATCGCTGGCCTGCACGATCAGCCAGCCGCTCTTCTCGTCCACGAAGACCATCGTCGACGCATTGCCGCCGGGCACCTCGACGAAATCGGCGCGCGCTTCGGCCCGCGGGGCGGGGGTTTGCCAGACGAGGAAGGTGAGGGCGGCGGCCGCGCCGAGGCCGAGGGGAAGCGACACCCACGGCCAAAACCGGCGCCACGGGCGGGAGGCGGTATCGCCACCGCGGATGCGCCGGCGGAGCGAGTGCCACTCGCGCTCGGCATCGGGGACGGGGGTGGCGGCAGCCTCGGCACGCCACGCGTCGAGGGCCGCCCGGAGTCGCTCCTGTTGGCGACGGCAACCGGGACATTGCGCCAGGTGGGCTTCGAACGCAGCCGTGGCCGCACCCGGCGCGTTTGCCGGGTCGGCCGAGCGGTCGGCGTAGAGGTGGTCCTGTGCCTCACGGCAAGTCATGGCGGAAAAGGAGCGGACGGGCCGGCCTCAGCGGTGGTGGCGGCGGCCGGAACCGGAATCGTAGCTGAAAGAAATGCCGCCGCGCCGGTCATGCCGGTCATAGTCGGGCCGGCCGTCGACCCAGACCCGCTCGGTGCGATAGGTGTGGTAGCCGGGTTCACAGATCCGCACCAGTCGGCCGAAGCGGTCGCGCGAACTGACCCAGCGCTCGGGGACCCAGGTTTTGACGACGACTTCCTTCCAGTAGCCGCGGGCCGGGGCATACACGACCGTGGGCGGGGGCGTCGGCGGGCAGGCAACGACGGCCGGCGGGGCGAGGTGCGGGTGAGCGGGGCCGCCGACGTTGATACCGATGCTGAAGCGGGTGTCGGCATGGGCAGCGGACGCAAGCGCGGCCGCGGAAGCAAGGAGAGCGAGGGCGATGCGGTTCATGGGAGGGGCCTTGGTTGAAGGTTCGCTCCGTTCGACGCCCGTGCTTTTCGGCGTATTCAGAAAAAGAAAAGTGGCGCTCCTGGACGCGGCGCCGGCTACTTGGCAAACAATAGGATCACAGGGACCTCAGCGTCTTTTCCGCCGCGGCGAACGAGCACGGCGGGGGCGGACGCGGTTACCTGCAGGGTGGTGTTCATCAGCACGGTCGATCCCTGCGTCCATTTGATCGCCAGACGTGCGCCGTCGCCGGACTTGTTGCCTTCGATCTCGAGGCGATGGCCGCGCTGCAGGGTGAGCACGGTGGATTTGCCGCCGGCGAGTTGGGCCCGGTCTTCGCCGGCGTGGCGGAACGAGCTGAACACGAGGTTGCGCTGCAGCTCCGCCTCATAGGCGGCGAGCTTGGGGTCCGAGCCGGTCTTGTCGTTCGACGCGGTGATCAGAACGGCGTGCAGTCCGATGGATTCGGCGGCGGCAGCCGACCGGACGGACACGGAGGCGGCGAGCAGCAGCGCGCCGAGGATACGGATTATTCGCATGACGGATCTCCTAATTTTTGCGCCAAGAGGCGACGGGCGTGGAAAAGCCGGGACATGACCGTGCCGCGGGCGATGCCGAGATTTTCGGCGATCTCGTCGTAGGACAGACCCTGGACTTCGCGCAGCGCGAGCACGGCGCGATGTTTGGGCGGCAGCACGGAGATCGCACGTTCAAAGCGAGCTTTGCTCTCCGCGCGCTCGACGTCTTCGCGGGGATTGTCCTCGGAGATGGCGTCCGGCGCGGCGGCCACGCGGTCGGCGTTGCCGCCATCCGAGCCGTCGTCGGTATCGGAGCGGAAGGGGATGAAGCGGCTGAACCAGCGCTTGCGGCTGCGCAGGTGATCGATGGCGCGGCGGGTCGCGATGGGATGGAGCCAGGTGGAGAATTTGGCGTCGCCGCGGAAGGAGCCGAGGTTCTTCCAGATCGAGAGCCAGATCTCCTGGCAGACGTCGCGGGCGGCGTGCTCGTCGCGGATGATGGACTGCACCAGCCGGAACACCGGTTCATGGTGCGTCTGCATGAGAGTGCCGAAGGCGGCTTCCTCGCCGGCCTGGGCGCGACGCACGAGGTCGCGTTCGGCTTCGGGCGAGTAGTCGGCGGGATCGGGCACGGTGAGGCGGAGCGGAGGGCGGTTGGTTCGGGCGGCACGGTAGGCGGGTGGGACGGCGTTTGGCCATCCGGTATTCAGGGCCGGCGCGCGGCGAAGCGGCGGCGGCCGTCACGCAGCCGCGGGCCCGGCGATGGGTGCCGACCGCACCGGCGGTTTGCGGCTTGGCGGGACGGCGTTTCGGGATTTGCTCTCGGGTCCATGTTTACCGGCATTGTCGAGGAAACGGGTCGGGTGACGGTCTTCGAGCCGCGCGCGGAGGCGTGGCGGTTGATCGTGGCGGCGCGGGCGGCGCTGGCTGACCTGACGCTCGGCGACAGCATCGCGGTCAACGGCTGCTGCCTGACGGCGGTGCAGGCGGACGCCGAGACGGTGCAGTTCGACGTGCTGGAGGAGTCGCGCCGGGTGACGAGTTTTTCCGCGCTGAAGATCGGGTCGCTCGTGAATCTGGAGCGCAGCCTGCGCTTCGGCGGCAAGGTCGGCGGCCACTTCGTGACGGGCCACGTGGATACGATCGGGGCGATCGAGATCTTCGAGGCGCGCGGGAAGGACCACTACCTGCGCGTGCGCATCCCGCCGCATGCCGGTCGCTACATTGTCCACAAAGGCAGCATCGCCATCGACGGGATCTCGTTGACCATCGCGGAAGTGACGGCGGAGGCCTTCGCGGTCTGGATCATCCCGCACACGCTCGAAGTCACGAATCTGCGCCAAAAGCAGGTGGGCGACCCGGTGAACCTGGAGTTCGACCTGCTCGGCAAGCATGTGGAAAAGCTGCTCCAGACCCGCACGGCCTGACGTCGATGCGCCAGTCGCTCCACGCACTCACCGAGGAACTGCGCCGGCTGCGGTCCGCCGGGCTGAAGACGGTCGCCGTATCGGACGAGAGCCTCGCGGCCCTGCGCCGCGTGGTGCAGGCGCGGGGGCGGGGCGGGGCGACCGGAGCCGACGGACCGGGTGCCACGGTGCCGGTGCCGCCCGCCGCGCCGGAGGCGGCGTCCGAAAAAAAGCCGGTGCCCGTGCCGGCGGTCCCGGCATTCAAACCGACCGTGGTGGTGCCGACGCACGAGACGACGCCGTTGCCGGCGCCACCCGCGGTGACGTTGCCGGCCGGGAGCAAACAGGTGCGCTGGGAGGCGCTGTGGGCGGCGGTGCAGGCCGACCCGACCTGCCGGGCAAACGTGCGTCCGGGAAAGAAAGTCGTGCTCGGGGTCGGCTCGCTGGAGGCGAAAGTGATGTTTGTCGGCGAGGCGCCGGGCGCGGAGGAGGAAATCCAGGGCGAACCATTCGTGGGCCCGGCGGGTCAGCTGCTGACCAAGATGATCCAAGGCATGGGTCTGAAGCGCGAAGAGGTCTACATCGGGAACATCATGAACTGGCGCCCGCAGATGCCGACGCCGCTCGGCGCGGAGCAGGTGGGCAACCGGCCGCCGACGGAGGCGGAGATGCGGTATTGCCTCCCGTATCTGCGGGCGCAGCTGGAAATCGTGAATCCGGAGGTCCTAGTGGCGCTCGGCAAGACGGCCGTCGAGGGCCTGCTCGGTTTCGGCAAATTCAAGACCCTCGGCGAGGCCCGCGGACTCTGGCACGACTTCGCCGGCAAACCCCTGATGGTGACCTATCACCCGAGCTACATCCTGCGCGAGCCGACGAACCGCAAGAAGCGCCTGATATGGGAAGACCTGCTGAAGGTGATGGAGCGGGCGGCGCAGCCGATCAGCGACCGGCAGCGCGGCTATTTTCTCGAACGATGAGAACGCTCCGGGCGCTGCGAACGGGGGTCGGCCTGCTCTGCGGTTGGCTGGGCGCGGGCGCCGGCATGACCATCGCCGCGGAATCGGGCTTCGGTTTCGAGACGGTGCGGGCGCGGGCGCGGGAGCTGGCCGGTCGGCCGCTCCGGCCGGCGCCCGACGACGTGCCGGCGTGGTTGAAGCGGCTCAGCTACGACGACATGCGGCGGATCGAGTTCGACGGCCGGCATTCGTTCTGGCTCCGCGAAAAGCTGCCCTTCCAGCTGCAATTCCTGCATCCCGGTTTCCTGCACACGCAGACGGTGCACCTCGAGGAGGTGCGCGGCGGGCGAGCGGCGCCGATCGCGTTTCGCCGGGAGTATTTCCAGTATCGCGGACTCGAGGTGGGCGAGGTGCCGGCGACGATGGGCTTCGCGGGTTTCCGGTTGATGTATCCGCTCGGCGGTCCGGGCACGGACCTGAGCGAGGCGGGCGCGTTCGTGGGCGCGAGCTACTTCCGGTTTCTCAGTCGCGGTTCGGCCTACGGACTCTCGGCGCGCGGGTTGGCGCTCGACACGGGCGAAGCGACGCCGGAGGAGTTTCCCCGGTTCACCGAGTATTGGTTCGAGCGGCCCGCGGCGGATGGGCGCTCGCTCGCGATGTATGCCTTGCTGGAGAGCGAAAGCGTGACCGGGGCCTATCGTTTCGCGGTGGAGCCGGGGGAGACGACGGTGGTGCGCGTGAAGGCGTCGGTCTTCGTGCGCAAGGGCGTGAAGGTCTTCGGCGTGGCGCCGCTGACGAGCATGTTTTGGCGCGGCGAAAACACACCGCGCGGCGCGGAGGACTTCCGTCCGGAGGTGCACGACTCCGACGGCCTGCTGCTGCGCACCGGGGCCGGGGAGTGGATCTGGCGGCCTTTGGCGAATCCGCGGCACACGCGCGTGTCGTCGTTTGCCGACGAGAACCCGCGCGGCTTTGGCCTGCTGCAGCGCGACCGCGATTTCGAGAACTACCAGGACCTCGAGGCGCGCTACCACGCGCGGCCGAGCGCCTGGGTGGAACCGGTCGGATACTGGGGGCGCGGCGCGGTGCGGTTGCTGGAGATCCCGACCCGATCGGAGACCGACGACAACATCGCGGTCCTGTGGGTGCCGGCGCGCACGCCCGCGGCCGGCGAGTCGGTGGAACTCGAATACCGGTTGCACTGGGCGCTCGCGGGGATCGCGCCGCCCGGTGGCTTCGTGCGGGCGACCCGGCACGGCAACTCGGCGATCTACGAGCCGGGATTCGAGCGCTTCGTGGTGGATTTCGAGGGCGCCAAGCTGCGCGCGCTCGGTCCCGACGCCGAGGTCGAGCACGCGCTCACGGTCGGAGCGGGCGCCGCGCTCAAGCACAGCGGGGTGCAACGCAATCCGATCAACGGCACGTGGCGCGTGTCGTTCATGCTCAAGCCGGACGGCAGCGGCCGCCCCGTGGAACTGCGGTGCTTCCTCAAATCCGGGGCGGACACGCTCACGGAAACGTGGTCGTATCTCTGGCAGCCATGAACGCGAACGCCACGAACCCGGGCGAAGGCATGCCGGATGGCCTCGAACTCACATCCGGTTTCCGGCCGACGACGGGCACGATGGAGCAGTGGAACGAAGCCTACGTGCGCGCCGAGGATTACCTGCGCGCGCACCGCATCCACAACCGCCTCCACCAGAGCCGGCTGATCCTGCGGACGCTCGAGCGCGCGGCCCGCCGGCACGCCGCCGACCCGGCGTTGAACCCGACCGCGCTGGCCGCCGAGGCCCTGGAGGCGGAGATGGACCTGTGGTTCGCCGATATGCTCGACTCGCGCGGACAGCCGCACGAACGCATCGCGGTCGAAGGCCGGCTGGCGCTGCTGCTGAGCGACGGGGCGCGCCGGTGGCCGTATGCGTTTCTGGATGCCCGCCAGGTGCCGGCGGACTTCCAGGCGGCGATGCGGGCCGGCGTGATCGAGGCGGGTCCGGACATGGCGGTGTCCAGCATGGTGCCGCGGCCGATCGACCTCGGCCCGATCCCCGAGGCGGCGGGCGAGACCATGGAGACCTTCGAGAAGTGGCCGATCCTGCGCGTGCTGCTCCTCTGGCTCTGTTTCGCAGGGGTGCTGGGCGCCATCTTCCTCGTCACCCGCTGATTCCCCGTCATGCGCCTCTACCTCACGGAGAAAATGGACCAGCGCCGGCTCGACCGCCGGCGGATGCTGTTTTTCTCGGCGATTTTCGCGATCACGGCGACGGCGACGTGGTTCATGGCCGACCTGCTCTGGCGCGACGGCCTGCCTCCGGTGGAAGTCGCGCTGCTCGGGCTGTTCGTGGTGCTGTTCGCGCACGTGGCGGCGGGTTTCTGCACGGCGATGGTGGGGTTTTACGTGATCAATCGCGGCGGCGACAGCTCGCGGATCACGGCCACGATCCGCCCGGACGAGGATCCGCCGCTGGCTTCGACGGCGATCGTGATGCCGGTCTTCAACGAGGACGTGAGCCGCGTCTTCGAAGGCCTGCGCGTGGTCTTCCGCTCGGTGCAGGAGACGAAGAAACTCGAGCACTTCGACTTCTTCGTGCTGAGCGATTCCAACCAGCCGAACCAGTGGATCCAGGAGGAGGTCGCCTGGCTCGAGCTGTGCAAACAGGTCGGCGGTTTCGGGAAGATTTTCTACCGGAAGCGCCGGCAATCGATCAACAAGAAGGCCGGCAACATCGCCGACTTCCTGCGCCGCTGGGGCCGCCGCTACCGCTACATGATCGTGCTCGATGCGGACTCGATCATGACGGGTCGCGCGCTGGTGCAACTGGTGGCGCTGATGGAGCGCAATCCGCAGGTCGGCATCCTCCAGACGGCGCCGCGGACCGTGAACGGCGAGACGGTGTTCGCGCGCATGCAATCGTTCGCGAGCCGGCTCTACAGCCCGCTGTTCCTCGCGGGCCTCAACTACTGGCAGCAGCACGAGGGGAATTTCTGGGGGCACAACGCGGTGATCCGCATCCAGCCCTTCATCGACCACTGCTCGCTCCCGGAATTGCCGGGCAGCGAGCCTTTCGGCGGGCGCATCCTGTCGCACGACTTCGTCGAGGCCGCGCTGATGCGCAAGGCGGGCTGGGCAGTGTGGCTCGCGGGCGATATCGAGGGGACCTTCGAGGAAGGGCCGCCGACGTTGATCGACTCGGCGAAGCGCGACCGGCGCTGGTGCCAGGGCAACATGCAGCACGCGTGGCTGCTGACCGCGAAGGGCTTCCGGCCGGCGAACCGCTTCCATCTGCTGATGGGCGTGATGGGTTACGTGTCGTCGCCGCTGTGGCTGCTGTTCCTGGTGCTCGGCACGGTGCACGCGTTTTCGCAGGCGATCTCGCCCGGGGCCGGGGAGCAGGTGGGCGCGTATGCGACGGTTTTCGGCTACCAGCTGACGGTGCCGACGGCGCTGATTCTTTTCACGCTGACGATGGTGCTGCTTTTCGTGCCGAAGCTCGTGAGCGTGGTCGTCACGGCGGGACGGCCGGAGGAGGCGGAGCGTTTCGGCGGACGGGAGCGGCTCGTGTTCAGCGCCTGCCTGGAGACGGCGCTCTCCGTGCTCTTGGCGCCGATCAACATGATCTTCAATTCGAAGTTCGTGCTGTTCACGCTGCTGGGGCAGGGCGTGTCGTGGGTCACGCAACGCCGCAACGCGGAAGGGGACGGCACGGACTGGCGCGAGGCGATCATCACGCACGGGGCGCAGACCGCCTTCGGCGTCGTGTGGGGCGTGTCGTCCTACATCATTTCGCCGGCGTTTTTCCTCTGGCTGAGTCCCGTGGTGGTGCCCTTGGTGTTTTCGATCCCGATTTCGATCGTGTTGAGCAAGGGTTCGCTCGGCGGCTGGCTGCGGCGGATGGGGGTCTTCGTCACGCCGGAGGAATCGGCGCCGCCCTACGAACTCAAACGGCTGCACCAGAATCTCGCGGAGTGCTACCGGCACCTGCCGCCGTTCGAGCCGTTGCGCGCGGACTACGGCCTGATGCAGGCGGTGCTCGATCCGTATGTGAACGCGCTCCACGTCGCGCTGCTGCGGCAAAGGAAGCCGACCGAGGAGTCGCGCGAATGGTTCGCGCAGCTGCGCGCGCGGCTGCTGCGGGACGGCCCCGGGAAGTTCACCGTGAAAGAAAAAATGGCGCTGTTGATGGACGCGGAGTCGATGATCACGCTCCACCGCGACCTGTGGAGCTGCCCGGCGGAGGATCTGGCCGAGTGGTGGCGCCTTGCGATGCGCCAATACAACGTGCTCACGGCGGCGCCGACGACGGCGCTCTACCGGTAGGCAAGCAGGGACCGGGCGGCGCCTCGTGCGCGCCGGGCGCCGGCGGCCCGATCAGCCGAGGAGCTTGGCGAGCTCCGCCTTGGCGCGCTCGAATTCGCTCCTCAGCTCGGTCAAGGTGGCGGCGGAGCCCTCGATGCCGTGCGTGCGGGCGTGGTGCTCGAGTTTCTCGGCGACGACCCGGAGGGCGACGGCGCCGAGATTGGACGAACTGCCTTTGATGCTGTGGGCGGCGCGGGTGAACTTCGCGGTGTCGCCGGCGGCGGAGCTTTGTTCCAGCTCGGCGATGCGCTGCGGCGTATCCTCGAGGAATATACCGGCGATCTCGCGCAGAAACTCGTCGTTGTCGCCGGGGTTCAGCGCCCGGAGGTTTTCGATCGCCTGGGGATCAATTACGAGCGGGTCGGGCATGGGGTAGGTTCGACGGGGAATATGCCTTAAGGTGACGACGCACCGGCACAAGCTATCTTCGGAAATTTGTCGGCGGACGGCAGGGGCCGCGCCGGCTCAGGTCGCCCATTCGAACGAGGTGTTCTGCTCGATTTCCTCGATGGTGGTGAGCCCCATCAGGACCTTTTTCAACCCGTCGTAGCGGAGGGGTTTGTAGCCGACCTTGGCGGCGGCGCGGGAGATCTCCTGCACGCTGCGACCTTCGCTGATGAGCATGCGGACCTCTTCGGTGATGAGGACGAGTTCGTGGAAGGCCACGCGCCCCTTGTATCCGGAATGGCGGCACGCGGAGCAGCCGCGGCCGCGGTAGAAGGGGATCTCCTCGGTCACGCCGGAGTCGTCGAAGAATTTCTGGATCGTTTCCTTGGAGGGATAGTAGGCCTCCTTGCACGCTTCGCAGATCCGGGCGGCGAGGCGTTGGGCGAGCACGCCGATCACGGCCGGCGCCACCATGTAGGGCTCCACTCCGATCTCGATCAACCGGGTGATGGCCTGCGGCGCGGTGTTGGTATGCAGGGTCGCGAAGACGATGTGGCCGGTGAGCGCGGCTTCGGTCGCGATCTTGGCGGTCTCGAGGTCGCGGATCTCACCGATGAGAATGGCGTCCGGGTCCTGGCGCATGAGGGCGCGGAGGATGGTGGCGAAACGCAGGTCGATGTGGGAGTTGACCTGGCTCTGGGTGACGCCGTGCAGCTGGATTTCGATCGGATCCTCGATGGTCGAGATGTTGACCTCCGGGGTGTTGATCTCGTGGAGGCCGGCGTAGAGGGTCGTGGTCTTGCCGGAGCCGGTGGGGCCGGTGACGAAGATGATGCCGTTGGGATTCTGGATCAGCCGCTTGAACGGCTGCAGGATCGACTGGGACATCATCATCTTGTCCAGCGTGATCATCGTCTTCTTGCCGGTCATCGCGAGGATGCGGATGACGGCTTTCTCGCCGTAGGCCGACGGGATGGTGGAGACGCGGAAATTGGCGGTCTGGCTGCCGACCGGCATCGAGAAGCGGCCGTCCTGGGGGAAGCGCGATTCGGCGATGTTGAGGTTGCAGAGAATCTTGATGCGGGAGAGCAGCGCGCGGTGGAGCTTGCGGGAGTAGGTGAGGATCTCGCGCAGGTTGCCGTCGATGCGGAAGCGGATGCGGCAATGGGTCTCCTGCGCCTCGATATGGATGTCGGTGCAGCGCTCGCGCATCGCGAAATAAATGATCTCGTCGAGGATCTGGACGAGGGCGTTGTTCTCGGCGAGCGAGGCGAGTTTGTCGCCGGCGATCTCGGGCTTGTCGAAGAGACTGGAGCGCTCGAGTTCGTTGAGGCTCTCCTCGAGGCCCTTCTCGTTCGAATAGTGGACGGCGATCGCATCCTCGATCTCGCGCGGCAGGGCGAAGACGGCGCTGACCGGCATCTGCGCGATCTGCCCCAGACGGCGGATCAGCTCGCCGTCGGCCGGACTCGACATCGCGACGGTGAGGACGCCGTTGAGCACGTAGAGGCCGAGGGCTTTGACCTTCTTGGCGACCTCCATCGGGATCTTTTCGACCGCCTCCTCGGTCACGACCGAAGCGAACGGATCCACGTAGGCGACGTTCATCGAGTCGGCCCAATAGCGGCAGGCGTCGTCCTTGGTGAAGAACTTCTCGTCCACGATCGCCTGGACGAGCGAGACGTTGTCGCCGTGGCGCGCGTGGAGGTTGGCCACTTCCTGCGCGTAGTCGAAATGGGGCAGCGCGCAGATCCGCTGGATGAATTCCTTACTTTTGGGGTTTTGCACGGGCGGTGCGGGCCTTGAACAGTTTGCCGATTTCGTTCTGGTCGAGTTTCTCCATCGCGAAGGTGCTCGAGGCGCGCTCGGCCTTGAGCTCTTCCAGCATCTGGCGAAGGGAGTATTTGACCTCGGCGACGGCGATTTTCGGCTTGGGCGCCGCGTCGGCGGGTTCCGGGGAGGGGTGCATGGGGCTCAACCCAGGTCGAAAGCGGAGTCGATCGTCTCGGCGAGGGCTTGGGAGATTTCTTCGCGGGGGGTGTCCTTGCGGATGTAGTTCAGGGCGCCGGCCTCGAGCGCCTGTTCGATGGTTTCGCGGTTGGCGAGCGACGTGAGCATGATGACGGCGGCCTTGGGGTCGTAGGCGCGGAGCGCCTTCAGGGTCTCGATGCCGTCCATGCGGGGCATGTTTACGTCCATGAGGACAAGGTCGGGGTCCTCGCGGCGGTAGGCGGCGAGCGCCTCTTCGCCGTTGCCGGCCTCGACGATGATCGGATCCCCCAGCGTGCGGAGGATCAGCGAAACGTATTTCCGGATATGGGGCTCGTCGTCCACGAGCAGGATCATGCCGTCAAATTTCATGTTTGGGAGGGGAGGGTGACGCGGAACTCGCAGCCGCCGCCGGGTTGGTTCTCGGCGACGATAGTGCCGTGGTGCGCCTCGACGATTTTGCGGCAGATGGCCAAGCCGAGGCCCGTGCTCTTCTCGCCGCCGGTGGGTTTGATCGAGAGTCGGCTGAAATCCTTGAAGAGCTTGTCGCGTTCGTTGTCGGGGATTCCCGGGCCTTGGTCGCGGACCGAGAGGCTGACCAGATTGCGCCCGGGCTCGGCGACCACGCGGGCATGGATGGTGGAGCCGGGCGGGGAGTATTTGACCGCGTTGCTCAGCAGGTTGTCGACGACCTGCTTCATCTTCGCGCTGTCGGCCGGCAGCAAGACCGGGGCGGCGGGAGGGTCGAAAGCGACGGTGGTCTTCTTTTTCACCGCTTCCATGTTGATCATCACCGAGCAGCGCGAGACGAGGTCCCCGAGGTTGAGCGGCTCGACGTTGAGCTTGAGTTCGCCGGACTCGATCGTGGCGACGTCGAGGAGTTCGTTCACCATGACGAGCATTTGTTGGCTCGCGCCGTGGATGGTCTCGATGAGGTCGAGCTGGTCCGGATTCAGCGCACCGACCGCGCCTTCCTTGAGAAACTCGGCCAAACCGCGGATGGAAGCGAGGGGGTTGCGCAGGTCGTGCGCGGCCATGCCGAGGAACCGGTTCTTCGCGGAATTGGCCTTGCTGAGCTGCTCGACCAGGAGGTGCTGCTGCTCGGCCAGCAACTGGTTTTGCAGGTGGGACCGGATCCGCGCGAGCACCTCTTTCGGTTTGAAGGGCTTCGGCAGGTAGTCGGCCCCGCCGGCGCCAAGGCCCTCGACCACGTCGTCGGACTCGCTCTTCGCGGTGATGAAAATCACCGGCGCGCTCTTTTCCCCGTAGGTCGACTTGATCCGGCGGCAGGTCTCGAACCCGTCGATGCCCGGCATCATCACATCGAGCAAAACCAAGTTGGGTTTGAACTCGTCGTAAAACTCGAGCGCGCGCTCGCCGGAACTTGCATCTCCGAGCACGTAGCCCTCGGCCCGGAGGATGCCGCCGAGGATGCGGATGTTGAGCCGATCATCGTCAACGATGAGGATCCTGCGACCTCGGAGGGGTGAAGCGGGGGCGTTCGTCGTTGGAACTGTCACGGGCGAGGCGATTCGGGCGGGACACTCAGCGCCGGTCGTGGCAAACTCAAGCGTGGCGTGCGGCGCCGGCAAAATAGTCGTTCGGGCCGGGGGTTGCGGGCCTTGCAAATGCACGCATCACGAAATCGGAATATGTTGATGTTTGAGCTTGCTCACGGTGGGGGCTGGCTGGTTTCGTCCCGACCTTCTTCCCAACCTCATGGCTAAAACATTCGTATTCTCTTCCGAGTCCGTCGGCGAAGGTCACCCCGACAAAGTCGCCGATCTCATTTCCGACAGCGTGCTCGATGCATGCCTCGCGGTCGACAAGACCAGCCGCGTCGCGTGCGAGACCTTCGTGAAATCCAACGTCGTCGTGGTCGGCGGCGAGATCACGATCCCGAAGTTGCAGGACAAGAAGACTGGCAAGACGCAGGCGCTCGAGGAGGCGATTAACCTCGGCAAGGTGATCCGCGATGCGATCCGCGACATCGGCTACGTCAATGACGACGATGTGTTCCATGCGGACACGGTCTTCATCAACAACTACCTTACGGCGCAGTCGAAAGATATTGCGCAGGGCGTTGACGCCAAGAAGGCGGAGGGAAAAAAGACTGCCGAGCAGGGGGCCGGCGACCAAGGCCTGATGTTTGGCTACGCCTGCAGCGAGACGCCCGAGCTCATGCCGACGCCCGTGATGTTCGCGCATCGTCTCGGCCGCGAGCTCACCGCCATCCGCAAGAGTGGCAAAGTGAAGTGGCTCCGACCCGACGCGAAGTCCCAGGTGTCCGTCCGCTATGTCGACGGCAAGCCCACCGAGGTCGTCAACGTCGTCATTTCGACGCAGCACACCGCCGATGTCTCCCACGCCGAGATCGAGTCGTTTCTCATCGAGAACGTCATCAAAGAGGTGATTCCGTCCGCGATGCTCAACGAGCGCACCGAATACCTCATTAACCCCACCGGCAAGTTCGTCATCGGCGGCCCGCAGGGCGATTCCGGCCTCACCGGCCGCAAGATCATCGTCGACACCTACGGCGGCTGGGGCCGGCACGGCGGCGGCGCCTTCTCCGGCAAGGACCCGTCCAAGGTCGACCGCTCGGCCGCCTACATGGCGCGCTGGGTCGCCAAGAACATCGTCGCCTCGGGCCTCGCCGACATCGCCGAGCTCCAGGTCGCCTACGCGATCGGTCATCCGAAGCCCGTGAGCGTGTTCGTCGACACGTTCGGCACCGGCAAGGTATCGGACGAGAAGATCGCCGAAGCCGTGCAGAAGGTTTTCAGCTTCAAACCGGCCGATATCGTCAAGCAGCTCAACCTGCTGCGCCCGATTTATCGCCAGACGACGAATTACGGTCACTTCGGCAAGAAGGACCTCCCGTGGGAACAGACCAACAAGGTCGCCGCTCTCCGCGCCGCGGTGAAGTAATCGTCCGCAACCGCACCCGCAGTCACCAACTCATCCAATCGAATGGCCACCGCCTCGAAAAGCCGCGGCGCCCGACTATCTCGTCAAAGACATCGGCCTCGCCGACTGGGGTCGCAAGGAGATCTCCGTCGCCGAGCATGAAATGCCCGGCCTGATGTCCGTGCGCAAAAAGTTTGGTCCGAAGAAGCCCCTCCAGGGCGTCCGCGTGACCGGCTCGTTGCACATGACGATCCAGACGGCCGTGCTCATCGAGACGCTCGTCGAACTCGGCGCCTCGGTGCGCTGGGCCTCGTGCAACATCTTCTCCACGCAGGACCACGCCGCCGCCGCCATCGCGGCCTCCGGCGTGCCCGTCTTCGCCTGGAAGGGCGAGACGCTCGAGGAATACTGGGACCTCACCTGGAAGGCTGTCAGCCATCCCAACGGCCAAGGCCCCGAGCTGGTGGTCGACGACGGCGGCGACGTCACGTTGCTCCTGCACAAGGGCTACGAGATGGAGCAGGGCAGCGACTGGATCAACTCGGCCTCCGGCTCGCACGAAGAGCAGGTCATCAAAGACCTCCTCAAGAAGATCAAGAAAGCGCAACCCGGCGTGTTCAGCGGCATGGTCAAGGCGTGGCGCGGCGTTTCCGAAGAGACCACGACCGGCGTGCACCGCCTTTACCAGCTGCACGAGCAGGGCAAGCTCCTGGTGCCGTCGATCAACGTCAACGACTCGGTCACCAAGTCGAAGTTCGACAACCTTTACGGTTGCCGCGAGTCGCTCGCCGACGGCCTGAAGCGCGCCACCGACGTCATGATCGCCGGCAAGGTCGCGTGCGTGTGCGGCTACGGCGACGTGGGCAAGGGCTCCGCGTTTTCGCTCAAGGGCTTCGGCGCCCGCGTCATCGTCACCGAGATCGATCCCATCAACGCCCTGCAGGCGGCGATGGAAGGTTTCGAGGTCAACACGGTCGAGTCCACGCTCGGCGTCGCCGACATCTACGTCACGACGACCGGCAACAAGGACATCATCACGCTCGAGCACATGGCGAAGATGAAGGACCAGGCGATCGTCTGTAACATCGGTCACTTCGACAACGAGATCCAGGTCGACCGCCTCTACAAGGCGAAGGGCGTCGTGCGGACCACCATCAAGCCGCAATACGACCTGTTCACGTTCCCCGGCGGCAACAGCATCTACCTGCTCGCCGAAGGCCGCCTGGTGAATCTCGGCTGCGCGACGGGTCATCCGTCGTTCGTCATGTCGAACTCCTTCACCAACCAGACGCTCGCGCAGCTCGACCTCTGGAAGAACAAGGACACCTACAAGGTCGGCGTCTATCGCCTGCCCAAACACCTCGACGAAGAGGTCGCCCGCCTGCATCTCGAGAAGATCGGCGCCAAGCTCACGAAGCTGTCCAAGTCCCAAGCCGAGTATCTCGGCGTGCCGGTCGAGGGACCCTACAAACCCGAGCACTACCGCTACTGAGCGGGCGGGGCCGTGGCGGCTCCGATTGCATTGCATCTCCAAGCGCCGGCGCGAGCCGGCGCTTTTCTTTTGACCGGATTCCGCGGGTAGCCGGGCGCTGTTCGATCGCCGCGGGGATGTATCGGACGGCGCAGGACGCCGCGGTGGCCGTGCACGAGCCGCGAGGCGGCGCGGGAGCCGCGGCCTCAGCCGTGGTTCGGGCGCATCGGAAAGGGGATCGAGGTGTCGCCCTTCTCGTAATCGGTGAGCAGCGAGAACCGGAAGGTGGTGCCTTCGCCGGGTTTGCTGTCGACCGAGATCTGGCCGCCCATGAGTTCGCACAGGCGCTTGGAAATGATGAGGCCGAGGCCGGTGCCGCTGCGGCGCCGCTCCGACGAGCTGTCGACCTGGCTGAACGGCTTGAAAAGTTTCGAGATCTTGTCCGCGGGGATACCGATGCCGGTGTCCGCGACCGAGAAGAACAGGCGCAGGGCGCGGCGTGTATCCCGCTGGTTCACGGGCTCGCCGCGCATGCACGAAACGGTGACGGTGATGCTGCCGCGCTCGGTGAACTTCAGGGCGTTGCCGATCAGATTGGTGAGGATCTGGCGGAGGCGGGCCTCGTCGCTGTTCACGATGACGGGCACATCGTCGTCGATCTTCGCGGTGAGCGTGAGGGCGGCGGTCCGGGCGCGGGGCTGGAAGAACGCGATCGTGTCCTCGATGCACTTGTGGAGCGCGAACGGCGACGACTCGATCTCGATCTTGCCGGCCTCGATTTTCGAAAGGTCGAGGATGTCGGCGATGAGCTTTTCGAGCGCCTGGCCGCTCGATTTGATGATCGCGACCTGTTCGCGCTGTTCGGGGGACAGCGGCGAATCGGCCAGAATCTGGGCAAAGCCGATGACGCCGTTGATCGGCGTGCGGATCTCGTGGCTGACGATGGCGAGGAATTCGCTCTTCGCGCGGTCGGCCGCTTCGGCGGCTTCCTTGGCGTGGAGCAGGGCGGCCTCGGCTTCCTTGCGGAGGGTGATGTCGTGCCCCACGGCCTGAAATTCGAGCGTGGTGCCGGCGTCGTCGCGAATCGGGCGCTGCGTCCACATGAGCCAGCGGCGGCGGCCCTCGGCGAAGTCGATCTCGCGCTCGAACGTGTAGGGCTCGTCACCGATCGCGGCGCCAGGCTGGAAGAGCGGGAACGGCTGGCCGACAAGTTCGTTGCGCTTGCGGCCGAAGGCTTGCGCGTAGGCGCTGTTGACGAAGGTGAGTTTGCCGTCGAGGCGGTAGCGGCAGATCAAGTCGACCTGGTCCTCGACGATGCCGCGGTAGCTCGCTTCCGTCTTCTGCAGGGCCTGCGCCATGCGCTCGATGTTGCGGGCCAGACCGATGATCTCGTCGTGGTCGGGCTCGCCGCCTTTTTCTTCCTCGGCTTCGGCGGGGACCGCGGTCCGCAGCGACTTCAGGCGCTGGATCATCGTGCGATCCCAGACGTAGCCGGAGAGCACGAGAAGCACGGCGCCGATGATCGAGAGGCCCAGAACGTAGTAAGTGTCGTCGAGCCGCTCGCGGAGGACATCGTCCGTCATCACCTTGATCACGAGGGCGGCGAGACCGACCATCATGCTCGCTGCAAGCGTCAGAAGCAGGAGGGATTTCCGATTGGGGCTCGCAACCATGTCGGGTTCAGAAATGCCGGCGCCCCCGGCGAAGTCTAACGAAAAAGCGGTCGTGATACTACGTGGTTACCGGGCTCAAGCGTCGGGCCGAAGTGTATGCAAGGCGTGGAGACGGCGCAGCGCGGGGACCGCGCGGGCGACGAGCGCGGTGACGGCCAGCGTGCCGAGTCCTCCCCAGATGACGGCGCCGACGGGGCCGATCGCGGCGCCCATGAGACCGGCGCGGAGGGCGCCGATCTCGTTGGAGGAGCCGATGAAGATCTGGTTCACGGCGGTGACGCGGCCGCGCAGGGCGTCGGGCGTCAGCAACTGGACGAGCGATTGGCGGACGACGACGCTGACGTTGTCGAACGCACCGGTGAAGAACAGCGCGACGAGGGAGAGCCAGAACGTGCGGGAAAGGCCGAAAACCACGACGGCGGCGCCGAAACCGGCGACGGACCAGAGCAGCGCGAGGCCGGGGCGCTGCAGCGGCGCGCGATGCGCCAGCCACATTGCCATCGCGAACGCCCCGATCGAAGGGGCGGAGCGCAGCCAGCCGAAACCGATCGGGCCGACGTCGAGTATTTCCCGGGCAAAGACGGGCAACAGCGCCGTCGCCCCGCCGAGGAGGACGGCGAACAGGTCGAGGGTGCTCGCGCCGAGGATGACCGGGTTGCGCCGTATGAACGCGGCGCCGGCGAAGACGTCGCCCCAGCCGCGGCCGGCGGCGGGCCGGGGCGGCGCGGGGACACCGGCGAGGCCGCGCAATGTCGCGAGGAAGACGAGTTCGAGGACGACGCCGAGGGCGTAGACGGCCGGGAGGTCGAGGGCGGCGATCAGGAAGCCGCCGAGCGCGGGTCCCGCGACGGTGGCGATCTCGAAGGCGCTCGTGTTCCAGGTGATCGCGTTGCCGAGGGTCGCGGAGGGCACCAGCAGCGGGGTGATGCTGGAGCGGGCGGGCCAGATGAGAATCCGCACGCAAGCCTGGGTGAAAACGAGCGCGTAGACCAGCGGCAGGGCAGGTGTGTCGAAACGCAGCGGCCGGGCGTCCGCGTGGCGTTCGAAGAAGAGCGCGACATCGCGCAGCTGGGCATTGGCCCAGCGCAGGCCGCCGAGATCGGGGATGTGCGCGTGGCCGAAGGCCACGAGCGCGAGCGCGAGGTTGAGCACCGCGAGAGCGGCGGTGCCGACGGCGATGAGGCGGCGGCGGTCGTGGCGGTCGGCGAGGGCCCCGGCCGGAAGGGAGAGGGCCAGCAGCGGCAGGACGTTGGCGAGGCCGACGAGCCCGAGCGCCGTGGCCGAGTGCGTCCATTCGTAGACCTGCCAGGTGGCGGCGGCGGTGACGGCTTGGCGGCCGATGAGGGCGCTGAAACTCCCGGTGAGGTAGCGGCGGAACAGCGGGACGCGCAGGGCCGCGTAGGGATCGTGGACCGGCGCGGTGGCGGAAATCGGTTCGGGCATGTTCGGACCGAGGGCGCGATGCCTACCGCAGGGTGGCGCCGGGGCCGAGTTTCACGATGTGGTCGAGCAGGATCTGGCGCGAAAACGGTTTCCGCAGGATGGGGACGTCGCCGAGGCCGTGCAGCCGGTGCAGGACATCGGCTTCGCTGAAGCCGCTCATCACCAGCGCGGGCACGCCGGGTCGGATCGCCCGGATCTCGCGCAGGGCGTCGGCACCGTCGAGGCCCGGCATCGTGAGGTCCATGAGGACGGCGGTGAACGACTCCGGGGAGGATCTGAATCGGCGGACGGCCTCGTCGCCGTCGACGGCGAGGACGGTCTCGTAGCCGAAGTGGCGGAGCAGCAGATCCGTGGTTTCGAGCACGCCGGCCTCGTCGTCGGCGATGAGGAGGCGCCCGGCGCCGGCGGCGCCGCCGGCGGGGGGCGGGGCCGGGGCGTGCGAGGTGGCGGGGGCGGCAGCAGCGGGAAGATAGACGCGGAACGTGGTGCCGCGGCCGGGCGCGCTCTCGACATAGAGTGCGCCGCGGTGGGTGCGGACGATGCCGAGCACGGCAGGCAAGCCGAGGCCGCGGCCGGTGAACTTGGTGGTGAAGAACGGTTCGAAGATCCGGTTCAGCGTGGCCGCATCCATGCCGTGGCCGGTGTCGGCGACTTCCAGGCAAACGCAGTCGCCGGCCGGCAGGTCGAAGGTGTGCAGCTGGCCGGGCGCGCCGGCGGCGGGGCGGTCGCGACCGGCGCTCAGGCTGATGCGGCCCGGATGGTCGCCGAGCGCTTCCGAGGCGTTGATGACGAGATTCATCACGACCTGCCGGAGCTGCGAAGCGTCGCCGTCGACGGGGGGCAACGCGGCGGGGAAATCGAGCGTGAGGCTGGCTTTTTTCGAGAGAGAGACGTGGATGAGCTCGGCGGTGTCGCGGACCAGCGCGGCGAGGTCGACGGGGCCGGCGACAAACCCGGCCTTGCCGGCGTAGGCGAGCATCTGGCGGCAGAGGTCGGCGGCGCGCTGGGCGGCCGTTTCGATGTGCACGAGACGCTGCTCGTGGGGGCCGGCGGCATCGCGGATGAACGAGGCGTTGGCGAGGATGACGGTGAGCAGATTGTTGAAATCGTGCGCGATGCCGCCGGCCAGCACGCCGAGGCTTTCGAGCTTCTGGGCCTCGAGCATTTTCAGGCGGAGTTCCTCGCGGTCGCGTTCGGCGCGGCGGTCGGCGGTGACGTCGCGGAACGAACCGTAGAGTTTCACCGTGCGGCCGTTCTCGCGCTCGGCGACACCGGTGCAGTGCACGTGGCGGCGGTGCTGCCGGGCGGTGGTCAGTTCGAGCTCGAGCGAGTAGGGCACGCCGGTGCGGATCGCCAGTTCGGCGGCGGCGTGCAGACGGGAGCGGTTTTCGGCGTCGTAAAAGCGGTAGACCGAGTCGCGGTTCGGGGAAAATTCCTCCGGCGTGGTTTCGTGGATACGGAAGGTCTCGTCCGTCCAGTAGACGCGGCCGGAGCGCAGGTCGGTTTCCCAGCCGCCGACGCGGGCGGCGGCCTGCGATTGCTCGAGCAGCTGGGCGGACCGCTTGAGCAGTGCCTGGCTTTCGAGCAGGGCCGCCTCGGTGCGTTTGCGCTCGGAGATGTCGGTGTGGGTGCCGGCCATG
>JBILLY010000920.1:0-2597 GCA_044375835.1 Opitutaceae bacterium | reverse complement strand
ACGATCTCGTGCAGGAAACCTACGCGCGCCTGCTGCGGGTCGACAATCCCGCCCGGCTCGCGCACCCGAAGGCGTTTCTGTTCACGACGGCCCGCAATGCCGCCATCGATCTTTTCCGCCGGCGCAGCGCGCACCCGCACGAAACTCTCGCCGAGGCCGATCGCCTGATCGAGTGGCCGCTGCTGGAGTCGCCGCCGACGGTCGTCGAGACGATGGAGCGGCGCCAGCGGCGCGAGGCGCTCACGGCGGCGTTGCAGTCTCTCCCCGAGCGTTGCCGCGAGGTGATGCTGCTGCGCTATCTCGACGGCCTCGCCGGCAAGGAGATCGCGGAGCGCCTCGGGATCTCCCTCGGCACTGTGAAGGGCCATCTGCTCAAGGGCGTGCGCGACTGCGCCCGGTATTTCGAAGCCAGCGGTCTGGTCGACGCCGCCGTCCGGCCGCCGCCGGAAACCGCATGAAGCCCGACCCCGAGTTCGCCGCCATCGAGGATGCGGCCATCGGCTGGCTGACGGAGCGCGACGACGGCTTCTCGCCCGCCCGTGAACGCGAGTTCGCCCGCTGGCTGCGCGCCGATCCGCGGCACCCGGCCGCCGTCGCGCGGCTGGAGCAGACGCTCGGGCTCCTGCATGGGCTCCCGGAGTTCCGCGCCGAAATCAACACCGCCTTCGAGCGCTCCGCGCCCGTCGTGCCGTTTGCGCCGGCGTTGCCCGCGGCGCCCGTCGACGCGGCGCCGTCCGCGCGCCGGTCCTGGCTGCGGACGGTCGGGGCGGGCATGGCCGCGGCGTTGCTCGTCGCCGCCGTCGTCGTGGGTTGGCGCAACCTCGGCGGGGCGACCGAGCTCCGTTACGCCACCGCGCCGGTCGGTTACGAGCGGGCGCAACTCGCCGACGGTTCGACGTTGGAGCTCAACGCCGCCAGCGCCGTCCGCGTCCGGTTCACCGCCGGCGAGCGTCGCGTGAACCTCGAGGCCGGCGAGGCCCACTTCGCGGTCGCGCCCGATCCGGGGCGGCCCTTCGTCGTGCTTGCGGGCGAGGTGGCGGTCCGCGCCGTCGGCACCGCTTTCAACGTCCGCTACACGGCCGCGGGTGATGTCGAGGTGCTGGTGAGCGAGGGCAAAGTCCGCGTCGGTGCCGACGGCCCCGCCTCGGCTGCCGCCGCGACGGCCCCGCTGGTGGCGGCGGGCGAACGGATCGTCTTGCCGAGGCACGTGCCGGCGCCGGCGGTCGAGAAGGTCGACCCTGCGGCGCTGCGTGCGGCCCTGGCGTGGCAGGGCACGCTGGTCGATTTTGCCGAGGCGCCGCTGGCCGACGTCGTCGCGCGTTTCAACGCGCGCAGCCGGATCCAACTTGTCCTCGCGGACGCATCTCTCGCCGTCCGCCGCGTCGGCGGGACCTTCGCGCTGGACGAAGCGGAGGCATTTGTCCGCCTGCTCGAGCGGGACGGCGAGATCGTCGGCGAGCGGCGCGGCGAGCACGAGATCCACCTCCGCCGCGCCCGCTGAGTCGTGGTCCCCCATTGTCATCGCGAGGAGCGGAGCGACGTGGCGATCCATCTGAATTTTCCCCCGCGCGTTTCGCGCCCTAAAAAAATCTTTCCGTCGCGACCAGGTCGTTTGGTCCGCCGCTGCGTTTCAGGAGTAGCCCTGTTCCTCCGCATGCTGTCACCCCACGTCTCCGCGCCCCTCGCCGTCGCTGCCCTGTGCAGCGCCGTCGTCGCCGGCGCGGCAACCCCGGTGGCGGCACCTGCTGAGAAGCGGGCCTTCGACCTCCCCCGCGGCGACGCCGCCGTCACGCTCAAGCAATTCGCGGCCGCCGCCGGCACGCCGATCGTCTACCTCGTCGATCGCGTCCGTGGCGTCACCACCAACGCCGTTAGCGGCGACCTCGCTCCACGCGAAGCGCTCGACCGCATGCTGGCCGGCACGGCCCTCGAGTCAGCGCAGGACGCCTCCACGGGCGCCTTGGTCGTCAGCCGCAAACGCGTCGCCGAAAGCAAGCCGCGCACCTGGGAGGTCGGACCTGTTTCCGATCCGCAACCCAAACCCACACCGAAGACCCAACCCATGAAATCCCCCCGCACCTTCCTCGCCGCTGTCGTCGGCTGGCTCGCCGCCTCGACCGCGGTCGATGCCCAGACTCCCGCTCCCGCCGGCGAAGTCGTCAAACTCTCCGCCTTCGAAGTCTCCGGCCAGGCGCCCAATCGCTACCAAGCTTCCGAAGCGACGAGCGGCGGCCGTCTCCGCACGTCCATTTTCGACTCGCCGCAGGCCATTAGCGTAGTGCCCGAGGCCCTCCTGAAAGACGTCGGAGCGGTCCGAACCATCGACGCCCTGAAGTATATCTCCGGCGTAACGGAATCCACCCTCCCTAACGGCTTGGACCGCGTCACCGTGCGCGGTTTCCAATGGGACGGACAAACCGTGGATGGCTTTTACTCGAATTCTTACAACAACTTGGACCCGTTCTTGCTCGATCGCATCGAGGTCGTCAAAGGGCCGAACGCCATCATCTCGCCCTCAGGCAATCCCGGCGGCACAGTCAACCACGTGACCAAGAAGCCACTATTCGTCAGTCCCCGCCACAGCGTGCGATTCGAAT
>JBILLY010000919.1:0-2599 GCA_044375835.1 Opitutaceae bacterium | reverse complement strand
ACATGCCGAGCTTGTCGAACGGATCGTAGCCGGCGGCGTGGAGGAGCTGGTAAAACTCGCGGAGCGTGAGGACGGAGATGAGGGCGACGAGGACGAGGGCGCCGTGGGTGCGGAAGAACCAGAGGGACGAGCCGACGATGGCCCAGAGCAGCACGGTGCTGAAAATTCGTTTTCCCATGCGGGCGGGCGAGGCGGGCGGGACGAAGCGGCGGGCGGGCGCGGCGCGGTTACTTCGCGGCGGCGGGCTTCAGCTGGGCGCTGGTTTGGCCGAAACGGCGCTCGCGGCGGTTGTAATCCGCGATGGCGGCGGCGAGGTCGGCCTTGGTGAAATCGGGCCAGAGGACGGGCGTGAAAACGAATTCGGCGTAGGCGGCCTGGAGGAGGAGAAAGTTGCTGATGCGGGTCTCGCCGGAGGTTCGGATGACGAGGTCGGGGTCCGGCATGTCGGCGGTGTAGAGGTAGCGGCTGAAGGTGGCCCAGGAGCTGTCGTTGAGCTTTTCTTTGCCGGCGGCGACGGCGGCGGCGTAGGCGCGGGCGGCATCGAAGGTCTCGGTGCGGGAGCCGTAGTTGAGGGCGAGGACGAGGGTGTAGTCCTCGAAGCACTTGGTCTCCTCGACGGTGGTGCGGAGGACTTTTTGCACGCCGGACGGCAACTCGTCGGTGCGGCCGATGGTGCGGAGGCGGACGCGGTCGCGGACGAAGGTCTCGAGTTCCTTTTTCAGGTAATACTCGAGGAGCGACATGAGGGCGCCGACCTCGTCCTGGGGGCGTTTCCAGTTTTCGACGGAGAAGGCGTAAAGGGTGAGCATGCGCACGCCGAGGTCGCGGGCGGCGAAGGTGACGGTGCGGACGGTCTCGACGCCGCGGCGGTGGCCCTCGATCCGGGGCAGTCCGCGCTGGGTGGCCCAGCGGCCGTTGCCGTCCATGATGATGGCGACGTGGGAGGGGACGTTGGCGGCAGGCTGAGGCATGAAGCGGCGCGACGTTGGGCTGCGCCAACGGCCTTGACAAGGGCCATCCGCGGAGGGCGCGTCCGCGGTGCGCGGCGCGGGTGCGGCCGGCGGTTTGACGGGGTGGCGGGGCCGGCTCACGGTGCGGCGATGAACACGGTATCGACGGCGGACGAGATCGCGGCGGCGCTGGCGGGGCTGCCGGGTTGGCGGCACGAAGCGGGAGGCGGAACGGCGGCGGGCGGGGCGCTGGTGAAGACGTTTTTGTTTCCGACCTTCCGCGACGCGCTGGCGTTTATGGTGCGGGCGGGGTTCGAGGCGGAGGCGCTCGATCACCACCCGGAATGGACGAACGTCTACAACCGCGTGGCGGTGCGCCTGAACACGCACGACGCGGGCGGGCGGGTGACGGCGAAGGACGTGGACCTGGCGCGGCGGCTGGAGGCGGTGGCGGGGGCGCGGTCGGGCTGACGGCGGAGAGTTGGGAGCTGAGATTTGAGAGCGGGGAAGGCGACGCCGGCTCAGAGGGCGCGGAGGAAATTGAAGGTGCGGTCGATCTGGCCGGGCAGGACCTCGTGGCCGAAGTCGGGGTAGACGACGAGGTCCTTGGGGGCGGTGAGCTTGTTGTAGGCGGCGAACTGCGTGCTCGGCGGCGTGAGGGTGTCCATGAGCGCGGTGAACATGAGGACCTCGGCGCGGACGCGCGGGGCGAGGTGCTGGATGTCGATGTAGCCGAGCTTGGTGAAGACCTCGGTCTCGCGCTCGTGGCGCGGATCGAAGGAGCGGAACCAGAGGCGGAGCTCCTCGTAGGCGTCTTTGGCGAGGTCCATTTCCCAGACGCGGCGGTAGTCGCTGAGAAACGGATACACGGGCGCGGCGCGGCGGATGCGGGGCTCGAGGGCGGCGCAGGCGAGGGAGAGGGCGCCGCCCTGCGAGTGGCCGTAGCAGCCGACGCGGGCGGGATCGACTTCGGCGAAGGCGAGCACGACGCGGGCGAGCTGGACCGTATCGAGAAAGACCTGACGAAAGACGAGGCGACGGGGGTCGGGGTCGTCGAGGCCGCGGACGATGTGACCGCGGAGGGTGCCGCCTTTGACGGTGAGGTTGTCCTCGGAGCGACCGCCCTGGCCGCGGCAGTCGAGGGCGGCGTAGCAGAAGCCCTCGGCGGCCCAGCCGAGTTTGTCGAGCCAGTCGCCGGTGTGGCCGGTGTAGCCGTGGAAGTGGAGGACGGCGGGGTGCTTGGCGCCGGCGGCGACGGAGGCGCGGGGGCGGATGTATTTGGCGTAGATGCGGGCGCCGCCGACGCCGGTGAACCAGAGGTCGAAGCACTCGACGGCGTGGGAACGGAGGACGGTGCTGGGGCGGAGTTCGGGGCGCGGGTCGGTGGCGTCGAGCTCGCGCAGGGCGTCGGCCCAGTAGGCGTCGAAATCGGCGGGGCGGGGGTTGCGGCCGGCGTAGCGGTGGAGTTCCGGCAGCGGGAGATCGACGAGCGGCATGGGCGGAAAAGCGGAAAGGTGGGAAATCGGGAAATCGGGAAACGCCGAAAGCGGGGAAGCGGGTCAGAAGACGCGGATGAGGGAGCGTTGGCCGACGTCGACGAAGGCGCCGGTGCCGGGGGCGGGGCGGAGGGCGCGGCCGGTTTCGTCGAA
>JBILLY010000082.1:0-10892 GCA_044375835.1 Opitutaceae bacterium | reverse complement strand
CCCGCCCGCCCCCCGATGACCGAGTCCGCCCGCCTCCGCGCCGTCCAGACGCCCATCATTCCGGCCATCGCCGATCTCAGCCGCGCCCACCCGGGCACGATCTCCCTCGGCCAAGGCGTCGTCCACTGGGGGCCGCCGCCCGCCGCGCTCGCCGCCGCCGCCCGCTTCCCCGCCGACCCCGCGCTGCACAAATACCAGCCCGTCGCCGGCCTGCCCGCCCTCGTCGACGCCCTCGCCGCCCGCCACGCCGCGGAACACGGCTTCCCCGTCGGCCCCGCCCACGGCAACCGCCTCATGGTCACCGCCGGCGGCAACAACGCCTTCTTCGCCGCCCTCCTCGCCATCCTCGACGCCGGCGACGAGGTCATTCTCCCGACTCCGTATTACTTCAACCACGAGATGGCCGTCACGATGGTCGGCGCCCGCCCCGTGTGCGTGCCGACCGACGCCGACCACCAGCTCGACCTCGCCGCCCTCGCCGCCGCGATCACCCCGCGCACCCGCGCCATCGTCACCGTCTCGCCCAACAACCCCGCCGGCACCGTCTACCCCGCCGCCGCCCTCCGCGCCGTCAACGCCCTCTGCGCCGCCCGCGGCCTCTGGCACCTCTGCGACGAGGCGTATGCGGATTTCACCTACGACGGCGCCGCCCATTTCTCGCCCGCGTCGCTGCCCGGCGCCGCCGCCCACACGCTCACGCTCGGCTCCCTCTCCAAGGCCTACGGCTTCGCCTCGTGGCGCATCGGCTGGCTCGTGTTTCCCGAAAAAATCGAGTCCGCCCTGCGCAAGATCCAGGACACGCTGCTCATCTGCCCGCCCGTGATCTCGCAGGTCGCCGCCCTCGCCGCGCTCGACGAAGCCGCCGGCGGCGGCGCGCCCTACGTCCGCGCAAATCTCCGCTCGCTCGCCGCCAACCGCGACCTCGTGCGCGCCGCCCTCGCGCCCCTCGTCGCCGACGGCCTCGTCGCCGTCCCACCGGCGACGGGCGCCTTCTATTTTCTGCTCCGCGTGCGCTCCGCCCTCGCGCCGCTCGCCGTCGCCGAGCGCCTCATCCGCGAGCACGGCGTCGCCGTCATCCCCGGCACCGCCTTCGGCCTCGCCTCCGCCGACGGCTGCCGCCTCCGCGTCGCCTACGGCGCGCTCGAGTCCGCCACCGCCGCCGAAGCGCTCGCGCGCCTCACCCGCGGCCTCCGCGCCCTCGCCGGGTAAGTCGGTCCGACGCAGCGGAGAGCCGACTCCGCCCGACCCGGCGCAAAGCAACAGGTGGGCGGCGACCTCCGGGCGCCGCTCGGGCGCGCCGGCCGGCAATGACCCGCCCGGCCGTCGCATCCTTCGTCGCGCGACGCCGCCGCCTCACGCCGTCGGCAACTCGTAGCCTTTGCGGTAGCTGCGGTGCCGCAGCTTGTCCGCCGCATCGTCCCCCGTGATCCGCTCCTTCGCGACGTCCCACGCGAGGCTCCGTCCCGTCTTGAAGCTCAACATCCCGAGCAACGAGCACACCGTCGCCCGGTGCCCGTCCTCGATGTCCGACACCGGCCGCCGGCCGCTCTCGATGCACGCGAGCAGGTCCGCCCACAGTTCGCGGATGTTCTGCCCGTCCGGCTCGTTCAACTGCGCCTTCTCCGTCACGCCCGCGCTCCCGTCCGTCGGGTAAAACGTCCAGCCGCCCTTGTGGCCCACCTGCACCGTGCCCTTGGTGCCGTAGAAATACGTGCCGGCGATCTCGCCGCGCTCCGCCGCGTTGCCGCCGAAGACCCGCGACTCCCACGTCATCGTGAACCGCTCGAAGGCAAACTGCGCCACCTGGTGGTCCGGCGCATCGCTCGTCTGCGCCTCCGGCGTCAGCACCGCGGCCCCGCGCACCGGCCGGCCGCCCGTGGAGAACACCCGCGCCGGCCCCTTCTCCTCCATGATCCACAGCACCTGGTCGAACCAGTGCACGCCGATGTCGCCGAGGTGGCCGTTGGCGTAGTCGAGATACATGCGGTGGCCGCGCGGGTGCAGGCCGCGGTTGCCCGCGCCTTCGCTCGGCCGACGCGGATCGCCGCCGTTGAACGGCCGCACCGGCGCCGGCCCGCACCAGCGGTCCCAGTCCAGCTCCGGCGGCACCGCCACCGTCGGCAACGCCGCCTCCGGCCCCGTGCCGGTGTTGTTCAGATGGCAGCGGATCATGCCGACCGTGCCCGCGCCGCCGCCGCGGATGAAGTCGCGCACACGCATCAGGTGCGGCGCCAGCCGCCGGTGCAGGCCCACCTGCACGACCCGGCCGTGCTTCCGCGCCGCGTCCACCATCGCGCGGCTCTCCGCGATCGAATACGCCGTCGGCTTCTCCACGAAGACATGCGCCCCCGCCTTGATCGCGTCGATCGTCGGGTGCGCGTGCCAGTGGTCCGGCGTCGCCACGATCACGATGTCGGGCTTCTCCTTCGCCAGCAGCTCGCGGTGGTCGCGGTAGCGCCGCGGCGCGTCCGCCGTCAGCTTGCCGAGCTTCGCCGCCGTGAGGTCGAGCATGCGCGTATCCACGTCGCAGAGACCGACGATCTCGCAGCGCCCGCTCGCGACCGCCTCGCCGACGATGTTGCCGCCCCACCAGCCCGCGCCGACGAGCGCCGTGCGGTATTTCCGCCCGGCCTTGTCGGCCGCCCGGAGGTAAAACGGCGCCGCCGCCACCGCTCCCGCCGCCACCGATCCCTGGAGAAAACGTCGACGATTCATGGTGCCGTCACTCCAACCGCCTGCCCGCCAAAAGGCCAAAGCAATCCCGCGCCCACCCCTCCGGCCTTTGAAACTTGGGATTTGGAATTTGGGATTTGGGATTTTGAATTTCTCCCCGGGCCTCCCCACCCCGCCTCCCGCGCCGCACCCTTTGTTGCCAGCCCCTTGTCGCGTCCCTCTGGCCGCCCTCAGGCGGACGCCGTCGCCGGCTTCGCCTTGCCGCCCAGCAGCTCGCGCAACGCCCCCCAGGCCTTGCGCAGGCCCGCCGGCTTCACGCCGCCGCCCATGAGGTAGGCGCGCGCCACCGTCGCCTCGTGGCCGCGATAGCGCGGCGGCAGGGAAAACAGCGTCCGCTCCGCGTCGTCCACGATGTCAGAGAACAACGCCCCCTCGCCCACCGCCAGCTGCTTCGGCTCCGCCGGCACCCGCGCCACGCGCGGCGGCAGCACCAGCCACGGCCGGTAGACAAACTCCAGCCCGCCGCCCGTGCGCTGCACCAGCCGCCCGTAGGTGCGGATCGGCACACCCGCGAACCCGCCGCCCGCGAACATCGCGTTGTCGTTCTCCGCCGGCACGAATTTTTTCTTCTTCCCCGTGATGAAGTCCCAGCAGAACACGCCGCCGAACACCGTCAGCCGGAACGACCACCCCGCCACGAAATAAGCGACCACGATCACGGCGAGCGACAGCACCGCGCCCACCCACGGATCGAGCGTCGAGGCCAGCGTCACCAGCCCGAGCAACGCCGTGCGCGCCGCCTTCAGCGCCGCGTCGATCGCCCCCCAGGGGCTGAGCAAGATCAGCACGTTGATCGCGTGCGACCCGAGCCACACGAGCAGGAAAATCGCCACGCCGAAGGGCACCGTCAGGAGATTCAGCAGCCAGGTGAAATCGACCGCCGCCAGCTGGATCGCCGCCACCCCGCTCGGCACCAGCTCCGGCGCCCGCGCCGCCATCGCGCCGCCGTCGAAGACCAGCTTCGTCACCGTGTCGATCGCGAAAGGCACCACCGCGCCCGCCGCCACCAGCCCGCTGAACTTGTTCTCCACCGTCTCCAGCACATCGAGCGGTTTCTTCAGCCCCGGCGGCACCGCCGCCCCGAACGAGTCCTTCAGCGCGCACACCCCCACGATCAACAGCGCCGGCAGCCAGAAACTCGGCTGCGCATACCACGGCAGCTTCGCCCGCGCCGCCTCGTCTTTCGCCGCCGACCACTGGTAGGCGCCGTAGCCCGCCGTGCCCAGCAGCGGCGAGATCGCGATGCCCGTCACCGTCGAGATCGCCGTCGCGATGCCCGCGCCCGGCGACTTGTCGCCTTTCGTTGCCGCGGGCGCCGGCGCGGTGGCCGCCAGCGCGAACGGCACGACAACCACCAGCAGCGTGACAAACAACAGGGTCCACGGGGCGAGACGTTTCATGGCCGACACCCTACGCGCGCACCCGCCCGCATGGGAAGTTTTTCTCCCGCCCTTGACGTCGCCCCCGGCTCGGCCCGCCGTGTTCGGTCGGCATGCCTCGCTCTCCCGCACCCGCTGACCGCTCCGTTACGAAATTGTCAGGAAATTGCCCTTGTTCGTCCTAACCTCCGACGCTCATTCACGTCCTAACCCGCTGCCGGCCGTGCCGGCCCTTTGCCCCCACCATGCGCCCAATCCGCCTCCGATTCCGCCCCGCCGGTTTGCCCCGGCCGGGTGACCGCGCCGGGGCCGATTGCCGCCGCTGCCCTCCGCGTGGCTGATTCCACCGCCCATCGCGCGTCTCCCCCGCGCACCGCACGGGTCCGCTCGCCCGTCCCCTGGCTCGTCGCCGCCGCCTGCGTGCCCATCGTCTTCACGCTCGCCCGCTCGTTCGCCGCGATCCGCGACATCGCCTACTGGGACGAACTCGACACCGCCCTGCTCCTCATGGTGCGGCTCGCCCCGATGGACAGCCTGAACCAGGTCCTCGCGCTCATCTTCGAAGTCGGCAACGAACACCGCACCGTCACCAGCCGCCTGCTCTACGCCGTGAGCTACTGGCTCGGCGGCACCGTCGATTTCCGCCTCATGGGCTACATCGGCGTCGCCTTCATCTGCGGTCTCTGCGCCCTGCTGGTCCACGCCGCCGCCACCCCCGCGCGGCGCGTGCGCATGTTCGTGCTGCTCGCGGCACTGCTCTTCCAGCTCCAGCACTACGAGAGCTTCCAGTGGGCCGGCTCCTCGATCGACCACTTCCAGATCGTGCTGCTCGCCGGCGCCAGCGTCTGGGGCCTCGCCCGCGGCACCGCCGGCGGCCTCGCGCTCGGCACCGCCGCCGCCGTCGTCGCCAATTTCACCCTCGCCCACGGACTCGTGCTCTGGCCCGTCGGCGCGCTCCTGCTCGCCACGCGGCGCCGCTGGCGTGACTGCGCGATCTGGTCGGGCGCGGCTGTCCTGGCGGTCGCCGTCTTCCTCTACGGCTTCGACGTGAATCCCGGCCACGGTATCGGCTTCGCCGGCGCCGGCCGCATCACCGTCTATTGGCTCACGCTGCTCGGCGCGCCGCCCGCCCTCGGCTCGGCCGCGCTCGCGCCGTGGTTCGGCGCCGCTCTCCTGGTCCTCGTGGCCGCCCTGGCCGCCGGCGGCGCTTGGCAAAAAGAACCCGTCGCCGCCCCGCTCGTCGGCTGGGCCATCGGCTCCCTCGCCCTCGTCGCCTTCGGCCGGGCTGAACTTTCCCAGGGCCACGTCTACTCCCGCTACTACGTGCTCGGCGCGCTCGCGTGGGCCCTCGTGCTCTTCATCGCCCTCGAGCGCCACCACGACCCCGCCCGCCCCCATCGCGCCCTGCTGCGCGCGCTGCCCTTCCTCGCCGCCTTCAACCTCGCCGCCGACTTCGCCTTCGCGCACGACGCCCGCAGCTGGATCATCTGCCGCGACAGCGCCGCCGAGCGCTACGTCCGCTTCGGCCGCGACGGCACCGGCCCGTTTTCCCTTCACCCCGACAGCGCCCACGCCACGCGCCTGCTCCGCCAGGTCGAGCGCGCCGGTATCTACCGCATGCCGGAGAGCAGCGTCGAACGTCGCTTCAAACTCGTCGCACCCGCCGCCTCCCCGGCCTACTTCGTCGACCGCATCCTCGTCGACGAACACCTCGTCGTCATCGAGGGCTGGGCCGCGCTCGCCGACGCCAAGCCCGTGCCCGGCCAGGTCCACCTCGTGCTCAAGTCCGAACGCTCCGAGTTCGTGTTCACCGCCCTGCCCGTGCCGCGGCCCGACGTCGCCCGCGCCACCGGCAAGGACTGGCGCGACGCCGGCTTCCGCTTCCAACGCCGCCGTTGGATGCTCCCGGCGGAAGACTTCCGGATCGGCTTTCTCTTCACCACGCCGTCCGGCGCCCAGTCCGTCATGACCGCGCACCGCCTCGACCTCACCGGCCCCGGCGTCGGCATCCTCGCCAAGTAGCGTCCGGCGCCGCACCCGCCGGCGGCTGCACCGGGGTGGCCCCGCTTTTCGACTGCGTGCTCCGCTCGCTGCGGCCGTCGCCCACCGCCTCCGCCTCGTCGGCCCCGGCGAGGCCCTGCTTGCCAAGGGAGAATGACCGTGCCGGGCTCCCCCCGATGCCGACCAAGGCCGACCTCCAGCGCCTGCGCGCCCTGCGCGACAAAAAACACCGCGAAGCCCTCGGCCTCTTCGTCGTCGAGGGCGAAAAGGTCGTCGCCGAACTGCTCGCCGCCGGCTTCCCGTTTCTCGAACTCCACGCCACGCCAGCGTGGACCGGTCGCCGCACCCACGCGCTCACCGCCGACGAGATGGCGCGCGCCAGCCACTTCCCCACCCCGTCCAGCATCCTCGCCGTCGGCAAAATCTCCCGTCCGTCCCTCGCCCCCGGCGCCCTCGACCGCGGCCTCACCCTCGCCCTCGACGGCGTGCAGGACCCCGGCAACGTCGGCACCCTCCTCCGCCTCGCCGACTGGTTCGCGTTCGACCGCGTCCTCCTCTCGCCCGACTGCGCCGACCTCTTTCACCAAAAGGTGATCAACGCCTCGATGGGCTCCTTCGCCCGCGTCCGCGCCCACACCGTCGACCTCGCCGCCGCGCTCGCCGCCACCGCCGCGCCCGTGCTCGGGTGCGATCTCGCCGGCGACGACGTCCACACGCTCCCGCCGCACCGCGATGCCGTCGTCGTCATCGGCAGCGAGGGCCGCGGCCTCTCACCCGCCGTGGCCGCGCGCGTCACCCGCCGCCTGACCATCCCGCGCCTCGGCGGCGCCGAATCGCTCAACGCCGCCGTCGCCGCCGCCATCGTCTGCGACAACCTCCGCCGCCTCGCTCCGCCGTAGAGCGACGCTCAGGCACCCACGCGACCCGGGCCGAACCGGCCACCGCAACCGCCCGCGAGCCGACCGCACCCGCGGCTGGCGCCACGAAGATCGCAAAATCTCCGGCGCTGCCCCAGGCGCCCCCGCGTCTCAGCTCTCAGCTCTCAGCTCTCAGCTCTCAGCTCTCAGCTCTCAGCTCTCAGCTCTCAGCTCTCAGCTCTCAGCTCTCAGCTCTCAGCTCTCAGCTCTCCGTCCCCGCGCCGCGATCTTTTCCAACACCGCGCCCGTGAGCTCGACCGTCTGCGTCGGAAACGCGAACGACAACCCGCGCGCCGCCACCGCGCGCATGATCGCCAGGTTGATCCGCTCCTTCACCGCGAGCGCCCGCGGCAGATCCGGATCGAGCACCTCGTAGGCGAGCCAGATGTCCAGCGACGACGCGCTGAAATCGCGGAAAAACACCAGCACGCCCTTCGCGTCGACCTCCGGCTGCGCCGTCACGATCGCCCGCACCTCCGCGAGAATCCCCTCCATGTCCGCCGGGGCCGTCGCATAGGTCAGCCCCAGCACCTGCTCGAAACGCCGCCGCGTGAAGCGCGAGAGATTCGTGATCGTGTCCGACGCCACCGTCTTGTTCGGGATCGTCATCAGCGATTTGTCCACGAGCCGGATGCGCGTCGACCGCAGCCCGATGTCCTCCACCGTGCCCGTGTTCGCCCCGATCTTGACCGTCTCGCCGATCATGAACGGCTGGTCCACCGCCACCACGATCGCGCCGAAGATGTTCGCCAGCGTGTCCTGCGCCGCCAGCGCGAACGCCAGGCCGCCGATGCCCAGACCGGCCAAAATCGCTTTCACGTCGTAGCCCAGCCCCTGGACCGTGAGGAGCACGCCCACCACCACAAACACCGACAGCAGCACCTTCTTGATCCACGGCATGAACGCCGCCACGCCCATGCTCTTTTCCCGCGCCACCTCCGTCGTGTGCTCCAGCACCGCCGACAGCCCGCGCCACAGGCCCCAGAAGATCACCAGCGAAAACGCCACCTGCGACCCGTGCCCGATGTAGCTGTCCGCCTCCGGCGAGAGCTTCAGCACTTTCAACGACGCAAAAATCCCCACCGTCATCACGAACGCCGCCACCGGCCCCTCCAGCGCCGGGAACAGCTTGTCGTCCAGCGTCGTCTCCGTCTTCGCCGCCAGCTTCTTCAAGGTCGGGAACAACAGCGCCGTCACGATCCGCCGCGCCAACAACGCCACCACCAGCAGCAGCGCGCTGATCACGTAGTGCGTCGCCGTGTTGCCGCTCGACCGCACGTTGAACGCCAGCAGCACGCTGTCCACCAGGTGCTCGAGAAAATCCGGCGTCCGTCCCGCCGGCCGCACCGTCGTCGCCGCCGCCGCGGCCGTCTTCAACGCCTGCCCGGCCGCGTCGCCGCCCGCCGGTTCCGGCACCGTCGCCACGGCCGGTTCCTGCCCGTGCAGCGTGGTCGCCAATACGCCGAGGCAAAGCCAGCGCAGAACGGAGAGCAGCAAGCGATTCATCGGACGCGGCACTCAAGGTTGCCCGGCCCCGAAGTCAAAAAGTTTGGCCCCACCCTCCCGTCGGGTTGCCGCGGCCGCCCGCCGCGACCCGGGCGCCACCGCCCCGGGCAAATCCCCGCTTGCCTGCCGCCGGCCTCCCTGCCCGCCTAACCGGCCATGTTTCCGCTTCTCGCCACCCTCGATGTCATGCCGCTCTGGGCCTGGATCGGCTTCTTCGTGTTCATCTCCGCGATGCTCGCCCTCGACCTCGGCGTGTTCCAGCGCGACTCCCACGAGGTCTCCATGCGCGAGGCCCTGATCTGGTGCGGCGTCTGGTTCACGCTCGCCATGGGCTTCAACGCCCTCGTCTGGCACTGGCGCGGCCCCGAGCTCGGCCAGCAGTTCCTCGCCTCCTACCTCATCGAGCTCTGCCTGAGCGTCGACAACGTCTTCGTCTTCATTCTCGTCTTCGCCTACTTCAAGGTCCCCGCCCGCTGGCAACACCGCGTCCTCTTCTGGGGCATCATCGGCGCCGTCGTCATGCGCGCCGTCTTCATTCTCGTCGGCGTCAGCATCATCGCCCGCTTCCACTGGGTCCTCTACATCTTCGGCGCCTTCCTCGTCTACACCGGCGTGAAGATGGCCCTCCCGAGCAAAGACGAGGAACTCCACCCCGACCAAAACCCGGTCGTGAAACTCTTCCGCCGCTTCTACCCCGTCGCCCCGCACAACGAACACGGCCATTTCTTCACCCGCCACCAGGGCCGGCGCATGGCCACCCCGCTCTTCATCGTGCTGCTCGTCATCGAGACGACCGACGTCGTCTTCGCCCTCGACTCGATCCCCGCCGTGCTCGCGATCACCAAGGATGGCTTCGTCGCCCTCACCTCCAACATCTTCGCCATCCTCGGCCTCCGCTCCCTCTACTTCGCCCTCAACGGTATCATGCAGCTCTTCCGCTACCTGAAGGTCGGCCTCGCCTTCATTCTGGTCTTCATCGGCGTGAAAATGCTCATCGAGCACTGGGTGAAGGTAAACATCACCGTCTCCCTCGCCGTCATTGCCAGCGTGCTCACCGTCTCCGTGTTGATGTCGGTCCTCGTCAAACCGGCCGCCGGGAAAAAGTAACCCGCCCGCACCTCCGCCCGGGGCGAGGCGTCCCCGCCGCGCCGTCGCGGATGGTCGGATACACCTCGAAAACTCGCCGGCTCCGGTGGCGGCGGGCGCCCCTGCCCGCCGGTTCCGGATATCCGCCCCCGTCTCGACGTCCCGCGCCGCCCGCCGCGGCCCGTCACGCCACGATCCGGCCCGCCCACTCCGGCCCGCGCCACGCGCCGGGCCGACCCCCGCCGAAAATCCGCTTCCGCACCCGCGCCACGCCCCGGTAGCCCGCGTCGCGCAGCGGCCCCGGCACCAGCGCCAACAGGTCCGCCGCCGTCCGCGCCGATCCGCGATCCAGCGCCCGCAGCGCCGCGATCACCCCCGCTGTCCGTTCCCGATACGGTCCGCGCACCCGCTCCGCCCATTCGTCGACAAACAGGATCGTGTCGAAGTCCTCCGTCGGCAGCCCGCGCTCCCGCAGCCACGCCTGCGCCGCCGCCCCCTGCAACGGCGCAAACCGCAACCGCCCCGCCGCATCCCGCGCGCGCAGCAGACGCACGATCGCCTGGCAAAGCCCGCACTCGTCGTCGAACAACAGCACCGGCCCGCGCCCGGCTTCGTCGGCGCCCGGAGCCGCGCGCCCCGCGCAAGCCGACGCCGGCACATTGGCATCCGGATCGGCGGCGGCGTGGGCGGACATCGCCGCACCGTCGGCCCGCCTTCCCGCGTGCGCAAAGCGAAAAAACGAAAACGCCGGGCGCCGCACCTGCGGCCGACCCGGCGATTGGGAGCGGCAAACCGGAGCGCTCCGGCCCGTCCGCTAAATGGAAAAGGGAACGGCCGGGCGGGCGGACACTCCCGTCCGCCGCCCGGCCGGAGGTTCAGCTGACCGCGATC
The DNA here is from genome assembly GCA_044375835.1 of Opitutaceae bacterium. GTDB lineage: Bacteria > Verrucomicrobiota > Verrucomicrobiia > Opitutales > Opitutaceae > ER46. The sequence continues at coordinate 379 of JBILLY010000082.1, read as the reverse complement.
TTGCGCGGCTTGATCGCCTCGTGCTTCGGCAGCGAGACGCGCAGCACGCCGTCGCGCAGCTCCGCGACCGCCTTGTCTGGAGCGATCGCGTTTTCATGCGCGAGGATGAGCTCGAAGGGCGCGTCCGCGGTTTCACGGTGCAGCGCCGTCCAGCCTTCGGGCTGCTTCCACGCGCGGCGGCCCACGAGCCGTAGCTGCGAGTCTTCGGCCGTGATTTCGAGCCCGTCCTTGCTCACGCCGGGCAGGTGCACGGTGAGACCGAATGCGTCGGCCGTCTCGGTGATTTCATAGCGCGGCTTCACGGTCGGCGCTTGCTCGGTCGACGTCTGGGACGAGCGGGCGACCGGCGTGCGCGAGAGCGAGGGAATGAGGGTGTTGA